>CANQKJ010000278.1 GCA_947624465.1 uncultured Oscillospiraceae bacterium | reverse complement strand
GGGCGCAGGCGTTGGCGTTGCCGCTGTTGGCCACGATCCCCCGGCACACCCCGTCCTCCAGGTTGCCCATGGTCACATAGATGGGGGCGGCCTTCACCCGGTTCATGGTGTACACCGCCGCGGCGGCGCACTCGCAGTCGGACAAAATCATGGCCAGGTCGAACTTGCCGCTTAAGTAGTCCTTCATGGAGGGCACGATGGGCTGGTTGCCGTCCCCCAGGGACATACCGCTCTTCACGCCGCAGCGCACCCCGGCGGCCCGGAAGCCCTTGGCGGCGCACACGCCGCCGGAAACTCGATTCAGCATGGAATCCACTCCTATCTCACAGGCTGAGCCCGGCGGTCTCGTCAAAGCCCAGCATCAGGTTCATGTTCTGCACCGCCGCGCCGGAGGCGCCCTTGCCCAGGTTGTCGAACTGGGCGGTGATCAGGGTCTGGCCCTCGTGGCCGGAGACGGTGAGCAACAGCGTGTCCTTCCCCGCCAGCTCGCTGGTGTAAAGGCGCGGCCCTTCCCCGCCGAAGGGGGCCACCCGGATCAGCGCCTGGTCCTGATAATAGCCGCCCAGCAGCTCCCAGATATCCTGGGCGGAGGGCTGCCCGACGAGCAGGCGGTCATGAAGCAGTACGGTGGTGGCCATGCCCTTGTATACGTCCCCCAGCACGGGCAGGAACGCCGGCGGATAGGTCAGGCCGGCGATCTTCTGCATCTCGGGGAGGTGCTTGTGCTTAAGTCCGATGGCGTAGGGGGCCGGGGAGGCCAGTCTGGGGTCCCGGTCCGGGGCCTCGTACTCGGCGATCATCTTCTTGCCGCCGCCGGAATAGCCGGTGAGGGACCAGCAGGTCATGGGGTAGTCGGTGGGAAGCACCCCCAGGTGGACCAGCGGGACCGCGCAGGACAGAAAGCCAGTGGCGTGGCAGCCGGGGTTGGCCACCCGTTTGGCGTATTTGACGCGCTGGCGCTGGCCGGGCAGCAGTTCCGGGAAGCCGTACACCCAGCCCTCCGCCGTCCGGTGGGCGGTGGAGGCATCAATGACACGGGTGTTGGGATTGTCGATGAGGGACACCGCCTCCACGGCCGCCGCGTCGGGCAGGCAGAGGAACACCAGGTCGGCGGCGTTCAGGAACCGCTTCCGCTCTGTCAAGTCTTTTCGCTTGTCATCGTCGATGAGCAGAAGCTCGATATCCTCCCGGCCCGCCAGTCTGTCATAGATCTGAAGGCCGGTGGTGCCCTCTTTCCCGTCGATGTATACCTTAGGCTTCATGCTTCCACCTGGTTTCATTTGTCGTCAAAGCGCCACTCATTATCCCCCTTTTTGGAGGAAAAAGCAACCCTTTTCTGTTTATTTCCGCGCCGCGATGAACTGTTCGATGAGTTCGATCTGCTTCCGCACACTCTCCTCGGAGGGGCCGCCGTATACTTTGCGCCCATTCACGCAGGTTTTCAACTGCAAAGCGTCGTACACATCGTCGTCGAACAGCTCGGAGATGGCCCGGAAGTCCCGGAGGGTCATGGTGTCCAGGCTCTCCCCCGTCTTGATGCACATATTCACCAGCCGGCCCACGATCATATAGGCCTCCCGGAAGGGCATTCCCTTCTTCACCAGGTAGTCGGCGCAGTCGGTGGCGTTGATGAACCCGCCGGCGGCCGCCCTGGCCATGTTCCTGGGCTGGACGGTCAGCGTTTTCAGCATGGCGGCAAACACGGGCACGCACATCTCCACGGTGTCAAATGCGTCGAACACAGGCTCCTTGTCCTCCTGCATATCCTTGTTGTAGGCCAGGGGGAGGCCCTTCATCACGGTGAGCAGGGTGATGAGCGAGCCGTAGACCCGCCCCGTCTTGCCACGGACCAGCTCGGCCACGTCGGGATTCTTCTTCTGGGGCATGATGGAGGAGCCGGTGGAATAGGCGTCGTCCAGCTCCACGTACTTGAACTCCCAGGAGCACCAGAGGATGATCTCCTCGGAGAACCGGGACAGGTGCATCATCAGAACGGACAGAGCGGACAGCAGCTCGATGGCGTAATCCCGGTCGGACACCGCGTCCATGGAGTTGTCCACCGGCTTGGCGAAGCCCAGGGCTTCCGCCGTGGCGAACCGGTCCACCGGGTAGGTGGAGGTGGCCAGGGCGCCCGCCCCCAGAGGGCACTCGTCCATGCGCTCCAGGCAGTCCTCCAGCCGGGTCACGTCCCGCCGGAACATATTGGCGTAGGCCATCATATAGTGGCCGAAGGTGGTAGGCTGGGCCCGCTGCATATGCGTGTAGCCGGGCATGACGGTGTTCACGTTGGCCTTGGCCTTGTCCACCAGCACCTGCTGCAGATCGAGGATCTGCCCGATGACCACCGGGATCTCCTCTTTCACGTACAGCCGGAAGTCGGTGGCCACCTGGTCGTTCCGGGACCGGGCGGTGTGGAGCCGCTTGCCCGTGTCCCCCACCCGCTCGGTGAGCATGGCCTCGATGTTCATGTGGATGTCCTCGTTGTCCAGAGAGAACTCCACCTTGTCGTCCT
>CANQKJ010000277.1 GCA_947624465.1 uncultured Oscillospiraceae bacterium | reverse complement strand
GTCAGCTCCGTGGGCAAGACCCAGCAGGTGGACTGCGACGGCCCCGCCTCCATCAACAACAACTTCACCGGCAAGGCCTCCATCGGTTTCCCCGCCGGCGTGGTCATCGCCGCCACCTGGAACACTGATCTGGCCCACGACTTCGGCGCCAGCATCGGCAAGATGGCGGACGAGATGGACGTGTCCGGCTGGTACGCCCCCGCCATGAACACCCACCGCTCCGCCTTCGCCGGCCGTAACTTCGAGTACTACTCCGAGGACGGCTACATCTCCGGCGCCATGGCCTCCAACGCCGTGCTGGGCGCTGCCGAGAGCAACGTGTACGCCTTCATCAAGCACTTCGCCCTGAACGACCAGGAGACCCACCGCACCGACATGATCTGCACCTGGTCCAACGAGCAGGCCATGCGTGAGATCTACTTCAAGCCCTTTGAGATGTGCGTGAAGAACTACGATTTCGCCGGCCACAACCCCATGGCCGTCATGTGCGCCTTCAACTATATCGGCAACAACTGGGCGGGCGCCACTTCTCAGCTGCAGAAGACCGTTCTGCGTGACGAATGGGGCTTCGTCGGCATGGTGCTGACCGACTACTTCGGCGGCTACGGCTACATGGATGCCGACATCGCCATCCGCAACGGTACCGACTTCTGCCTGACCCCGCAGGCCACCGCCGAGAGCACCCTTACCGATCAGACCAGCGCTACCTCCGTCCTGGCCATGCGTGAGGCCTCCCACAACATCCTGTACACCACCGCCAACAGCCGCGCCTATGCCAACGGCGCCAACGGCGGCCCGGCTGCCTGGGAGATCGCGATGTATGTCATCTCCGCCGTGGTCATCGCCATCGCTGTGATCTGCGAGGTCCTGTTCGTCAAGAAGTACCTCAACAAGAAGAAGGCCGCCTGAGCTGCCTGACCATCCTTAAAGCGATCCGTAAATGCTTCCCGCCTGCCCCCTCCCCGCACGGGGAGGGGGCAGGCCCCAAATCCCCTTTGCGCTGAATCGTTAATTCTCCTGCCCGCCGGCAGGATCGGGAGGTAATATGAAGTGAAACACCAAGACATCGTCTCCAAGCTGACTTTAGAGGAGAAGTGCTACCTGCTGTCCGGCAAGGACTTCTGGCAGAGCCGGAGCGTGAAGGCCAAAGGGGTGCCCAACATGACCCTGTCGGACGGCCCCCACGGCATCCGCAAGCAGGAGGGCGCGGGAGACCAGCTGGGCCTGAACGGCTCCGTCCCCGCCACCTGCTTCCCCACCGCCGCCACCATCGCCAACTCCTGGGACCCCGCCCTGGGCGAGGAGATCGGCCGCTGTCTGGGCGAGGAGGCCGCCGCCCAAGACGTGTGCGTGCTGCTGGGCCCCGGCATGAACATCAAGCGCTCCCCCCTCTGCGGCCGCAACTTCGAGTATTTCTGCGAGGACCCCTATCTGGCCGGCAAGATGGCCGCCGGATATGTCCGCGGTATCCAGGCCAACGGCGTGTCCGCCTGCCCCAAGCACTTCGCCGCCAACAACACCGAGCTGCGCCGCATGGCCTCCGACTCCGTGGTGGACGAGCGGACCCTCCGGGAGATCTACCTCACCGGGTTCGAGATCGCGGTGAAGGAGTCCCATCCCAAGTCCCTCATGTCCTCCTACAACATGATCAACGGGGTCTACGCCAACGAGAACGAGCACCTGCTCCAGGAGATCCTGCGGGACCAGTGGGGCTTCGACGGCTTCGTGGTCTCCGACTGGGGCGCGTCCAACGACCATGTGGCCGGCGTGGCGGCGGGCTCCCACCTGGAGATGCCCTCCACCGGCGGCGACTCCGACGAGGAGCTGATCCAGGCCGTGAAGGACGGCAAGATCAGCGAGGAGTTGGTGGACAAGCGCGTGGACGAGCTGCTGGACGTGGTGCTGTCCACCCGCAAGGCCGTCGATCCCCATGTGGGCAAGGGCTTCGACGTGGACGCCCACCACGCCATGGCCATGAAGGCCAGCGAGCAGTCCATCGTCCTTCTGAAAAACGAAAACAACATCCTTCCTCTGGCGAAGGGTTCCAAAGTGGCCGTCATCGGCGAGTTCGCCCAGAAGGCCAGATACCAGGGCGCCGGCTCCTCCGTGGTGAACTGCACCAAGCTGGACCACGCCATGGACGTCATCAAGAACTTCGACCTGAACGTGGTGGGCTTCGAGGCCGGCTATCCCCGCTCCGGCGCGGGCAATCCGGAAATGCAGGCCAAGGCCGTGGAGCTGGCGAAGACCGCGGACTACGTGCTGCTGTACATCGGCCTGGACGAGATCAGCGAGTCCGAGGGCCTGGACCGTCCCCACATGAAGCTGCCTCAGAGCCAGGTGGACCTGCTCACCGCCGTGGCCGAGGTCAACCCCAACGTCATCGCCGTGATGGCCGCCGGCTCCGCGGTGGAGATGCCCTGGCTGGACAAGTGCAGGGCCATGGTCCACGGCTACCTGTGCGGCCAGGCGGGAGCCTCCGCCATTTTGAAGGTTATCCTGGGCGAGGTGAACCC
>CANQKJ010000276.1 GCA_947624465.1 uncultured Oscillospiraceae bacterium | reverse complement strand
TCATCTTTTTCCGTTTCTCCTCCATATCCTTTCCCCCCAAGAGCCGCAAAAGAGCGGCGGCAAAGCAAAAAGCACCCGGCCGACGGGTGCTTTTGCTGGTGCGGATGACGGGACTCGAACCCGTACGGCCGTGGGCCACTAGCACCTCAAGCTAGCCAGTCTACCAGTTCCAGCACATCCGCGTATTTGATTTTGAGGGCGCTCCCCGCGCCGGCAGAGCCTATTATAGCGTCGCAGTGCTTTTTTGTCAAGAGCGAAAAAAACTGTTGACAACTGCGGTTTGCCGTGTTATCATATGCCTTGCGTTGAGAAAACGTCGGCCCTTTTGCGCGAGTGGTGGAATTGGTAGACTCGCTGGCTTCAGGTGCCAGTGCTCGCAAGGGCGTGCGGGTTCGACTCCCGCCTCGCGCACCAGTAGAAAACCCTTGAAAGCCGCGGCTTTCAAGGGTTTTCTCTATGCCCTGAAAGCAGTTTTCCCTTATTTTTTCCCTTATGCGCTCTGTTTGCCCTCCCCGCCGACCGAGGCGATAAAGCGATCCATGCGGTCCGCGCTGTCCTGCTTCATCCGCTCGGTCACATGGGCGTAGGTGTCCAGCGTGAAGGCCGCCGTATGATGGCCCAGGTTTTCCTGCACGGTCTTGATGTCATCCCCACTCTGAAGGGCAGCCACGGCGTAGCTGTGCCTCAGATCATGGAAGCGGGCGTCCGGGCATCCCGCCTGCCGGGCCAGCTTTTTGAAATGGAGGTAGACCGTTTGCGGCGACAGATTATGGCCCAGCTCATTGGTGAACACCAGATCGCTGTCCTCCCATGCGCAGCCCGCGGCTGACCTCCAGAACTTCTGCCGGTCCCTCTGGTGCTTCAAAACCTCCATGACAAACGGTGCCGGTGTGATGCAGCGGCTCTTCCCGTTTTTCGGTGAGATGAACTGAAAGGCGCCTGAACCCCGGCGCACCCGCTGGAGCTGCTTGTTGATCAGCAGGGTCCCTTTGGCAAAATCCACACAGTCCCAGGTCAGCCCCAGTACCTCGCCCTCCCGCAGCCCAGTGAACAGGGTGACGATGTAGACGCTCTCAAAGCGATGGCCCTTGCAGGCCTCCAGAAACTTATGGATCATGTCGCTGTCCAGAGGCTTGATCTCCGCCCGCTCTTTGCGGGGCAACTTGCAGGCAGAGGCAGGATTGACCCGGAGATACCCCAGTTCCACGGCCTGCTGCAACGCCTTATGAAAGACGCCGTGGATGTTATGGACCGTCTTGCCGGAGAGATGCTTCACGCTCTGCAGTTCATTGTAAAACCGCTGTATCTCATGGGGGCGCAAGCCGTCCAGCTTCACAGTACCGAAACGGTCCTTCAAATGGGTATCGACCACGGTCTGGTAGCAATCCCGTGTGCGGGGCTTGACTGACACAAGAAAATCATTCTGCCAGATATCCAGCCATTTCGCTGACTGTCAGCTTGCACGGCTCACGATACATCCCCTGGTCGATCTCCGCCGTGACTTGACGCAGCCTCTGGGCTACCTCTTTCTTTGTTTTGCCGGTGATCGAGCGCTGTACCTGCTTGCCTGTGGCCGGGTCAAAACCAGCGGTATATCGGGCCTGCCAATAGACATAGGTTTTCCCGTTTTTTTCAGTGGTGAGTTTTCTGATCGAGCCGGCGCCGTTGGTGCCCCGGCCCGCTGTTTTTGTGCGTGGCATATTTCCTCCTTTCGCCACGCGGGGCATACCGTAACTTTATGATATACCCCGCGTGGCCCACGGTCAACAGATGAACTGTTAATTTTGTTTCAAATACTCTACAACAGCGTCTTTGGGGATACGGATCTGCCTTCCGATTTTTACGCTTCTGATCTGCCCGGACCGCACCAGCTCATAGGCGGTGTTCCTGCCGATGCCGAGAATGGGCATGAGATCCTCAACCCGAAGGGTGAGAGGCAGGTCGTCGAAGGAGCGATACTTAGTCTCCATAGCGATACCTCCCAGCAGAGACGCTGAATACGCTCCGATTTCTGATGTTAGATTTCATATGATAAAACCTCGTTGTTTTTATATTATGTTCAGCCGGCGCGTTGCAGCGCGGGCCGCGGGTGTTCTGTGATCCCTCCGGCTGGGATCGGGGGTATGCGAACTCTCACGCTGCCGGACCGGCGCAGCGCCGGAGCGGTGAGAGGTGAGGCCGTTTGCCAGCGGCCTCCGAGGTTGTCCACCCTGCGTCCCCGCAAACCTCAAAGCGGGGAGGGTCGTAAGCTGATTGACTTCCTGTATGGCATCCGTTTCCCTGGCCGACGGCTGGCAAGACCGCTGGCTGCTCCCAATGAGCGGAAACACCTTCAAAAACGCAAAAAGAGAGTACGAAAAGTCGTCAAGACATCAACGTCAACAAACTTTTCGCACTCTCAATGAGTGCAGGCATTCTTCACTTTTCAGCCCAATGGGCTGTGATAAGCATTCAACAACGGGTAATCTACCCTCAAAAGGGTATACTGCCCCCTACAAGCTCCTGCCAGTAAACGCCG
>CANQKJ010000275.1 GCA_947624465.1 uncultured Oscillospiraceae bacterium | reverse complement strand
GTGGAAGCCCAGATCGGCCATGTGGGTCACGTCGGCGGCGAAGTCGGGGTTGTGCCGGGTGAAGGTGCCGCGGATGTAATAGTCCTTCCCCTCCTCTTCCCGCTGAGCGGCCAGCTTTTTGAATTTGGGCAGGATCACGTCGTAGCTGCCCTTGCCGTTGACGGTGGGGCGCATGGCGTCGTTGATCTCCTTCCGCCCGTCCAGGGACAGCACCGCGTTGGACATCACCTCGTTGATGTAGGCGATGTTTTCGTCGTCCAGCAGCACGCCGTTTGTGGTGATGGTGAAGCGGAAGTGTTTGTTGTGGGCCTCCTCCAGGGAGCGGGCGTACTCCACCGCGGCCTTGACCGTGTCCATGGCCATCAGCGGCTCGCCGCCGAAGAAGTCCACCTCGATGTTCCGGCGGGTGCCGGACCGCTCGATCACAAAGTCGATGGCCTTTTTCGCCGTCTCAACGTCCATGGTCATCCGTTTTCCGGTGCCGAAGTCCCCGGTGGAGGCGAAGCAGTATTTGCACCGCAGATTGCAGTCGTGGGACACATGGAGGCACAGGGCCTTGATGGGGGCGTCCCGCTGCATCAGCACCGCCGCCTGGGGGTCCAGGTAGTTGTCGTCGGTGAACAGCAGGCCGCTGTCCTGGAGCTCCTTCAGCTCCGCCCAGGCGCCGTCGATGGCGGCCCGGTCATGGGGCAGCGCGGCGTACAGCTCCTCCGGGCACTTACCGCCCATGGGGCCGTCCAGGCGGGAGAGCACGTCGTAGGCGGTCTCGTCCAGCACGTGGACCGCGCCGCTGTTCACATCCACCGCGATGGGAACGTTGAGGCATTTGAACGTATGTACCATGGGGCATCCTCCCTGTCGGAAACATGGAAAAAGGGTGGGCAGTGAGCCCACCCTCTCTGAGACGGATATCTTACTTCTGGCGCTCCTTGTTCTCGCACTTCTGGTTGCCAACAGTGCAGGAGGTCTTGCAGGCGGACTGGCAGGAAGTCTGGCACTCGCCGCAGCCGCCGTGGGCCGCGCTCTGCTTCAGAGTGGCGCCGTTCAGAGTCTGGATATGGGTCATGGGGATCTCCTCCGTTTCGATTGGTTTTCCGTATTATAACACAGCGCGCCGGGAAATTCAATACCGAGACACCCATTTTTTGCGGTTTTTCTGAAATGTCGCTCCCTGTCGCCGGCCGGAGGCGCCGCTGTCATCCCTCCCCCGCCCCGCATATGCTGGACTGACAGGAAACCTGTCAATCCAAACAAGGAGGGATCTCCCTTGTATTCCGACAACGGAACCACGCCCCGCGGCTGTCCCGACGCAAATGGCCTGATGCCGTCCTGCGCGCCGCTGGCTGTGCCATATGTGCCCTTCCAGCAGGAGGGGAGCCAGAAATACGACCAGACCGAGGCTCTGGCCAACGGGACCCTGTTCCCCGGCCTGAACCTGCCCTTCCACGTAAAGGTCAAGGGCGGCGACCTGCCCAGGACCGCCTCCGCCGAACTCCAGGCCCTCCAGTTCGTCATCGTGGAGCTGGGCCTGTACCTGGACACCCACCAGGACGACCAGGAGGCCTTCGCGCTGTTTCAGAAGTACGCCGCCCTGGCCGAGGAGGGCAAGCGGCGCTATGAGGCCATGTACGGCCCCCTGACCCAGATGGCCGCCGCCAAGGACGCCGCCTATCAGTGGCTCAACGACCCGTGGCCCTGGGAGTACGACCAGAAAGGAGCGGGCAAGTAATGTTCATCTATGAGAAAAAATTACAGTACCCGGTGAAGATCAAAAACACCAACCCCAAGCTGGCCAGCGTCATCATCAGCCAGTACGGCGGGCCGGACGGCGAGCTGGGCGCCTCCCTGCGGTATCTGTCCCAGCGGTACGCCATGCCCTACCCCGAGCTGAAGGGCCTGCTCACCGACATCGGCACCGAGGAGCTGGGCCACCTGGAGATGATCGGCGCCATCGTCCACCAGCTCACCCGCAGCCTGACCGACGACCAGATCAGGACCGCCGGGTTCGACACCTATTTCGTGGACCGCACCACCGGCGTCTATCCCACCGCCGCCTCCGGCTTCCCGTACAGCGCCGCCTCCATGGCCGTCAAGGGCGACGTGATCGCCGACCTGAGCGAGGACATGGCCGCCGAGCAGAAGGCACGGGTCACCTATGACAACATCCTCCGCCTGTCCGACGATCCGGACGTGAACGACGTGATCCGCTTCCTCCGGGAGCGGGAGGTCGTCCACTTCCAGCGGTTCGGCGAGGCCATGCGCCTTGCCAAAGACAAGCTGGACCAGAAGAACGTCTACTATATCAATCCCGCCTTCGACAAACCGTAAAAAGGTAGAACGAAGCCCCCGGCTGCCGCCGGGGGCTTTCGATCTCGCTCAGTAGTTCTCCGCGTGGACCTCGAAATAGCTCTGGGGATGGTTGCAGGTGGGGCAGACCTCGGGGGCCTTCTCGCCTACCACGATGTGGCCGCAGTTGCGGCACTCCCACACCTTGACCTCGCTCTTGGCGAAGACCTCCTGGGCCTCCA
>CANQKJ010000274.1 GCA_947624465.1 uncultured Oscillospiraceae bacterium | reverse complement strand
CCCCAAGCTGCTGATGCTGGACGAGCCCTCCATGGGCCTGGCCCCCATCCTGGTGGAGCAGATCTTCGACATCATCAAGGAGCTCCACAAGGCGGGCACCACCATCCTGCTGGTGGAGCAGAACGCCCGGATGGCCCTGTCGGTGGCCGACCGGGGCTACGTGCTGGAGACGGGCAAGATCGTCACCACCGGCGCGGGCGCCGATCTGCTCAACGACGAGGCCGTGAAAAAGGCCTACCTGGGCGGCTGATCCTCTTCCTTCAGGAAGAAGGACCAAAGAGCGCTTTAATCCCGCTTTATTACCCTGCAAAGAGCATAAAAAGAGGACTCATCCCTGAGGATGGGTCCTCTTTTTTCGGCGCGCCGTCAGGCGGGCCTTTCTGCACTTTTTTCGCTGTCCCGCGTGGTTTTCCCGCCCGGAACCGTAGTATACAGGCGGGCGCCTTGCCGCTCAGCAAGGGAGCCGCTTGCCGTTTTCAGCCCAGCAGGGATCGGTTGATGGCGTTCAGGATGGCGCGCAGGGAGGCCCGGTTGATGTTGTGGCTCTTGCCCACGCCGAACACGTCCCGGCCCTGGGGATCCTTCAGCTGGATGTAGCACACGGCCTGGGTGTCCGACCCGGAGGACATGGCGTGCTCCTTGTAGTCCACGAACTGGTAGCCGCTGATGGCCCCCTCGGGCAGGTCGTGGAGGGCGTTGAAGAAGGCGTCGATGGGGCCGGTGCCCTCTCCCCTGGCGGCCATCACACGGCCCTTGTAACCCACCTCGCCGTTAAAGACGACCCGGCTGGCCTGGCCGTGGCGGGCGTCCTCCTGGAAGGAGTGGCGCTCCAGCTGATAGGTCTTGGGGGCGGAGAGATATTCTTTGTCGAACAGCTCAAAGACCTGCTCGGCCTTCAGCTCCTTGCCCACCCGGTCGGACTCCTTCTGGACCACCGCGCCGAAGTCGGCGTGCATGGCCTTGGGCATATCATAGCCGAACTTGTGGTGCATGATGAAGGCCGCGCCGCCCTTGCCGGACTGGGAGTTGATCCGCACCGGCTCGTACTCCCGCCCCAGGTCGGTGGGGTCGATGGGCAGATAGGGGACTTCCCACATACCGGTGCCGGACTTCTCGGTGTAGTCGAAGCCCTTGTTGATGGCGTCCTGATGGGAACCGGAGAAGGCGGTGAACACCAGCTCGCCCACATAGGGCTGGCGCTCGGGCACCTTCATCTTGGTGCAGCGCTCGTACATATCCCGGATCCTGTTGATGTGGGACAGGTCCAGCTTCGGGTCCACCCCCTGGGTATACATATTCATGGCCAGGGTCACCATGTCCACGTTGCCGGTGCGCTCGCCGTTGCCGAACAGGGTGGCCTCCACCCGCTCGGCTCCGGCCAGCAGGCCCATCTCGGTGGTGGCCACGCCGGTGCCCCGGTCGTTGTGGGGGTGCAAAGAGATGATGGCCCGCTCCCGCCCCGGCAGCTTGCGGATGAAGTACTCCAGCATATCGGCCAGTTGGTTGGGCATACAGTTCTCCACGGTGGTGGGCAGGTTCAGGATGGTCTTGTTGTCCGCCGTGGCGTGGAGGTGATCCAGCACGGCGGCGCAGATCTCCACCGCCGCGTCCATCTCGGTGCCCATGAAGGACTCGGGGGAGTACTGGAACCGCAGGTCCATCCCCCGGGCGATGACGGGCTGGGCCATCTCGTAGATCAGGTCGGCGGCGTCCACCGCGATCTTCTTGACCCCCTCCACATCGGTGTGGAACACCACCTTACGCTGGAGGGTAGAGGTGGAGTTGTAGAAGTGGAAGATGACGTGCTTGGCGCCCCGAATCGCCTCGAAGGTCTTTTTGATGAGGTGCTCCCGGGCCTGGACCAGCACCTGGATGGTCACGTCGTCGGGGATATGGCCCCCCTCGATCAGCTCCCGGCAGATCTCGTACTCGGTCTCGCTGGCGGAGGGGAAACCGATCTCGATCTCCTTCACGCCGATGTCCACCAGGGTGTGGAAGTACTCCAGCTTCTCCCGCAGGTCCATGGGGTCGATGAGGGCCTGGTTGCCGTCCCGCAGGTCCACCGAGCACCAGATGGGCGCTTTGGTGATGACCTTGTCCGGCCAGGTGCGGTTCTCGATGGGCTGGGGGGTGAAGGGGATGTACTTCTCAAATCCGGGCTTCAGGTTCATGGGGAATTCCTCCTTTGAAAGTTCCGGGGGGATAAAAAACGCCCCCGACGGTTCGTCAGGGGCGTGAATGATCACGCGGTACCACCCTAATTCCGCGCACGGTCACCCGATGCGCGCTCTCGGCCTCCAGCAAGGCCATGACCTGTAACGGGATCGCCCGTCCGCCCCTACTGCGTGACCGGTTGGGGACGGCGGCTCCGGGGCCAGTATCCACACGTCGTTCCGCACCGGCTCGCACCTTCCGCCGGCTCTCTGAGCGGAATGAGACGTGTCTTCTTCCCATCAGCGCCTTTTCAGTACGCCTATTTTATCGGACAAAGGGCCGCTTGTCAAGCCCTCCGGCGGAATTTTCCCGTTGACA
>CANQKJ010000273.1 GCA_947624465.1 uncultured Oscillospiraceae bacterium | reverse complement strand
CGGCGATCCCCGACCCCCCCGGGCCGCTGACCCCCACCAGGGCGAGGGCGAACAGGGAGTGCCCTCCCAGCAGCTCCGCCCCCGCCAGCACCGCCGCCAGAAGAAAGCGCACCCCGCAGTCGCTGAGGCGCAGCGCCAGCGCCGCCGGCACCCGGCGGGCGGGCTTGTCCCCCATGGCGTTCTCTTTTGTGAGCATGACCATCCCTCCGAAACCAGTATTTTCCATATTATAGGACAGGCCGCCGAAAAAGGCCGTCGGAACCTGTCTTGCCCTCGGGGATGATTTGTGATACACTATGGACAGTCTGTTTTGGAGGCCGCCCATGAAGATCGGGACTGTGGAAGTGAATACCCGCCTGGCCCTGGCCCCCATGGCCGGGGTCACCGACCTGGCCTTCCGCACGGTGTGCCGGGAGCTGTCGGGCTGCTACACCGTCACCGAGATGGTGAGCGCCAAGGCCCTCTGCTACGGGGACAAAAAGACCCCCGGCCTGCTGCGGCTGGGGGAGGACGAGCGGCCCGCCGCCGTCCAGATCTTCGGCTCCGACGAGGACGCCATGGAGCGGGGGGCGGCCATCGCCCTGGAGAAGTCGGGGGCGGCGGTGCTGGACATCAACATGGGCTGCCCGGTGCCCAAGGTGGCGAACTCCGGGGACGGCTCCGCATTGATGCGCGACCCGGAGAAGGCTCAGCGGGTCCTCCGGGCCGCCGTCCGCGGGGCGGGAGGGGTCCCCGTGACGGTAAAGTTCCGGCTGGGCTGGGACAAGGGCTCCATCAACTGCGTGGAGTTCGCGAAACGCATGGAGGAAGCCGGCGCGGCGGCGGTGGCCGTCCACGGCCGGACCAAAACGCAGATGTACTCGGGCACGGCGAATTGGGACTACATCCGGGCGGTGAAGGAGGCGGTGTCCATCCCGGTCATCGCCAACGGGGACGTGTTCTCCGCCAGAGACGCGGTGCGCATCCTGAACTATACCGGGGCGGACATGGCCATGGTGGGCCGGGGGACCTTTGGCAACCCCTGGCTGATGGAGCAGTGCGCCGCCGCCCTGGAGGGCCGGGAGGTCCCGCCCGCGCCGGCCCTGCCGGAGCGCTGCGATACGGCCGTCCGGCAGTTCGAGCTGGCCCGGGAGGACAAGGGCGAGAAGATCGCCTGTCTGGAGATGCGGAAGCACTACGCCTGGTATCTCCGTGGGGTGCCCTACTCCTCCTGGTGGAAGGAACAGATCTGCAAGATCGAGACGGCGGAGGACTTCTACAAGGTCACCGCCGGGATCAAGAGGGATTTGAGATAGGAGGGCGCGGCATGGAGGAAACCGAACTGCTCCGCCGCGCCCGGGCCGGCGACCGGGACGCCTTCGGCGCGCTGGTGGAACTCCACCAGAGGCGGGTGTACCACCACGCCCTGCGCATGGTGGGGAACGAGGAGGACGCCGCCGACGTGGCCCAGGAGGTCTTTTTGAAGGTGTGGCGGTGCCTGTCCCGGTTCCGGGAGGACAGCGCCTTCTCCACCTGGCTCTACAAGCTCACCGACAACGCGGCGCTGGACCTGCTCCGCCGGGAGAAGAAGCGCCGGTGGGATCTGGCCCTGGACGGGCTGCCGGCGGACGGGCTGTTCTTTGCCGACCCGGCTCCCTCCCCCCAGGAGGCGCTGGAGGAGAAGGACCTGAGGCGGGCGGTGGCGGAGGGCCTTGCCAAGCTCAGCGGGGACCACCGGAGGGTCCTGGTGCTGCGGGAGATCGACGGGCTGTCCTACGGGGAGATCGCGGAGGTGCTGGACGTGGATCTGGGGACGGTGAAGTCCCGCATCGCCCGGGCCCGGATGTCCCTCGCGAAAATTTTGCGGGAGGGCGGGAACTTTTCCGGCCTCCCGCCGTCCAAGGGAACAGACAGGAGGTGAGGGTCATGGAGCACGACAAGTACATCGAGTGGATGAGCGCCGCCCTGGACGGGGAACTGTCCCCGGTCGAGCGGAGGGAGCTGGACGCCCATCTGGCGGAGTGCCCGGAGTGCGCCGCCCTGTTTCGCGCGCTGTCCGACCAGTCCGCCGCCCTGCGCTCCCTGGACTGCGACGCCCCGGAGGACCTCCGGGACAGGATCCTGGCCGGTCTGCCGGACGGCGGCGGCGCGGCCCCCATCCACAAACCGGCCCGGAGGCGCTGGGGCGCTCTGGCCGCCTGCGCGGCGCTGGTCGTCGCCATCGGCGGCGCGGCGGCCCTCCACGGGGCGGGATTCCGGAGCGGCCCCGATCCCAGAGCGGGGAACGCGGTCCCCTCCGGCAGCCCCATGTCCATCGCGGAGACGCCGGGGGGCTTCTCCCTGGAGCCGCCGGACGCCGGTCTGCCCTTCACCCAAAGCCTGTATCTGCGGGTGACCTGGGGCGCCGCCCCGGAGGCCCCCTCCGCCCGGATCATCGGCAGCGCGGACAGCCTCGCGGACTTTACCGCCCGGTTCCCGCAGGACGACCTCTCCGCCCTCACCGACGCCTATGGCGACAGCTTCTTTGAGACGGGCCGCCTGCCGGCGGTGGTGCTG
>CANQKJ010000272.1 GCA_947624465.1 uncultured Oscillospiraceae bacterium | reverse complement strand
CCTCCCGGTGGGCGATGGCCGCCTATCATCTGCTGTTCCCGGCCTGCATCGTGCTGGGGGCGGTGGGGGACGTGTCCGCCGTGTGGGAGGTGGTGGACGTGTTCAACGGCCTGCTGGCCATCCCCAACCTGCCCGCCCTGCTGCTGCTGTCCCCGGAGGCCCTCCACCTGCTGAAGGACTGGATGGAGCGGCGGAGGCTGTCCAAAATCGCCGCAAAGGCGCAAAAAGAGGGCGTCCGCGCATAGCGGACGCCCTCTTCGATGATACACACTGATTACACAGTAGCGAGTTTAAAGTTCTTTTTGGTTCTTTTTCTTTCAAGAAAAAGAACTTACGAACGTTTCCAGGCGCTGCGGCTGAACAGCACCAGGATGGGGTACATTTCCAGCCGGCCCAGCACCATGGCGAAGGACAGCACCAGCTTGCTCAAATAGGAGAAGCCGGAGAAGTTGCAGGTGGGGCCGACGCCCTCCAGGCCGGGACCCACGTTGTTGATGCAGGTGATGACGGAGGTGAGGGTGGTGCCGAAGGAGAAGTTGTCCAGCCCCACGATCACGGCCAGGGAGAACACCAGGAAGATGTTGATGATGAAGTAGCTCTGGGTGGTCTGGAGGGTCCGCTCGGAGAGGGGGGCGCCGTCCAGCCGGACCACCTCCACCGCCCTCGGGTGGACGATGGAGCGGACCTCCCGCTTGGCGGAGCGGTACAGCACCAGGATGCGGGAACACTTCATGCCGCCGCCGGTGGAGCCGGCGCAGGCCCCCGCGAACATCAGCACCACCAGGATGACCTTGGACAGCTCCGGCCACAGGTCGAAGTCCGCCGACACGAATCCGGTGGTGGACACCACCGTAGCCACCTGGAACACGGCGTACCGCAGGCACTCCAGAAGGCCGGAGTAGTAGTCCCGCAGGTTCCAGGCGATGACGGCGGTGGCGATGACCACCATGCCCAGAAAGAAGCGCAGCTCGTCGCTCTTGAGGGCCTGCCTCGCCCTGCCGGTGAGGATGAGGAAGTATACCGCGAAATTGATGGAGAACAGCAGCATGAACAGGGTGCAGACCATCTCGATGGCGGGGCTGTTGAAGGCGGCGATGGAGGCGTTTTTGGTGGAGAAGCCGCCGGTGCCGGCGGTGGCGAAGGCGTGGGTGACCGCGTCGAACCAGCCCATGCCCGCGACGCGCAGCGCCACGGCCTCCGACACGGTGAGGGCCAGATAGATGCCGTACAGGATCTTGGAGGACTGGGAGGCTCTGGGCACCAGCTTGGACTTCACCGGGCCGGGACTCTCCGCCCGGATTAGGTAGTTGGAGCTGATGCCCAGCATGGGCAGCAGGGCGGTGGTGAGGATCAGCACCCCCATGCCGCCCAGCCAGTGGGTGAAGGACCGCCAGAACAGCAGCCCGTGGGGCAGGCTTTCGATGTCGTTGAGGATGGTGGCCCCGGTGGTGGTGAAGCCGGAGATGGTCTCGAAAAAGCAGTCCACATAGGAGGCGAACTGGGGCTCCCCGGAGAGGCGGAAGGGAAGGGCCCCGAACACGCCGAACAGCACCCAGATGAGCCCCACGGTGAAGAAGCCCTCCCGGGCGAAGAACTCCTGCCGGGGGCGGAGGAGGGTCACCGGACCCACCGACACCGCGCAGATGATAAGGATGGCCACCAGGAAGGGGATGGGGCTTTCCCGGTAGAGCAGGGAGACGATCAGCGGCAGCAGCATGGCGGCGGCCTCGATGAGCAGGGTGAAGCCGGTGATGCGCGCGACCAGTTTGTAATTCATAATCAGCCCCCCGCCCTCAGCTCACGGCGTAGATGTCGTTCAGGTCGGTGATGACGCTGTTCTGGGCCACCACGATCACGTCGTCCTCCGCCTGGAGGGAGGTGGAGCCGTCGGGGATGATGACGTTTCCGTCCCGCACGATGACGGCAATCAGCACGCCGGGGCGCAGATGGCGGCTCAGGTCCCGCAGGGGGACGCCCAGGTGCCTGTCGTCGGGCCGGACCCGGAATTCCATGGCCTCCGCCCGGCCGCCCGCGATGCGGTACAGGGCGGTCATGGAGCTGCCCTTGGAGTTTTGCAGGCCCCGGATCAGCCGCAGGATCTGATAGGCGGTGGTCAGCTTGGGGGACACCACCGACTCCACCCCGGCGGACCGGGCGATGGAGGTGTAGTTCTGGTGGCTGGACTTGGCCACCACCTTGGGCACCCCCTCCTGGTGGGCGTACAGGGAGATGATGAGGTTGTCCTCGTCCCGGTCGGTGAGGGCGATGAACGCGTCGGAGGCGGACATCCGCTCCTCGGTGAGCAGCTCGGGGTCGGTGCCGTCCCCGTGGATGATGAGGGACCTGGGGAAGGCCTCGGCCAGCTCCCGGCAGCGGGCGGCGTCCCGCTCCGCCACCTTGCAGCTCATGCCCAGCCGCTCCAGCTGGACCAGCAGATAGAACACGATGCGCCCGCCGCCCACGATGAACACGTCCTTGATCCTGTGGTCGTTCCGGCCCAGCAGGCGGAAGAACTGGTGGAGGCCGCCGGGGGTGCCCGCC
>CANQKJ010000271.1 GCA_947624465.1 uncultured Oscillospiraceae bacterium | reverse complement strand
TGATGATGTCGAAGATCTGCTCCACCAGGATGGGGGCCAGGCCCATGGAGGGCTCGTCCAGCATCAGCAGCTTGGGGTCGGACATGAGGCCCCGGCCCATGGCCAGCATCTGCTGCTCGCCGCCGGATAAGGTGCCGGCGATCTGGCGGCGGCGCTCCTTTAAGCGGGGGAACTGCTCGTACACCCGCTCCAGATGGCCGGCCACGCCGGCGTTGGGCCGGGTGAAGGCCCCCATCTCCAGGTTCTCCTCCACCGTCATCTGGAGGAACACCCGCCGGCCCTCGGGCACGTGGGCGATGCCCATGTCCACGATCTTGTGGGCGGGCACACTGCCCAGGTTTTTGCCCAGGAACTCCACCGACCCGGTGCGGGACCGGAGCAGGCCGGACACGGTGTTCAGGATGGTGGACTTGCCCGCGCCGTTGGCGCCGATGAGGGTGACCACCTCGCCGTCGTTCACCTCGAAGGAGACGCCCTTGATGGCGTGGATGGCGCCGTAGTACACGTTGATGTCGTTGACTTTCAGCATAGCGGCGCCTCCTTTACTGCTGTTTGCCCAGGTAGGCCTCGATGACCGCGGGGTTGGCCTGGATCTCCTCGGCGGTGCCCTTGGCGATGATCCTGCCGAAGTTCAGCACGCAGATGCCCTCGCAGATGCCCATGACCAGGGACATATCGTGCTCGATGAGCAGCACGGCGATCTGGAAGGTGTCCCGTATCTTTACGATGTTCTCCATCAGCTCGGCGGTCTCGGAGGGGTTCATGCCCGCCGCCGGCTCGTCCAGCAGCAGCAGGGACGGATTGGTGGCCAGCGCCCGGACGATCTCCAGACGGCGCTGGGCGCCGTAGGGCAGGGAGCCCGCCTGGTGGTCCGCCAGGTCCTGCATATCGAAGATGGACAGCAGCTCCAGCGCCCGCTCATGGGCGGCCTTCTCCTGCCGCCAGTACTTGGGCAGCCGGAGGACCCCGGTGAGGGCGGAGTACTTCTCCTGGTTGTGCAGGCCGATCTTCACGTTGTCCTCCACGCTCAAATTGGAGAACAGCCGGATGTTCTGGAAGGTCCGGGCGATGCCCATGCGGTTGATCTGGGCGGTGGTCTTGCCGGAGGTGTCCAGCCCGTCCAGCAGGATGGTCCCCCGGGTGGGCTGATAGACCTTGGTCAGCAGGTTGAACACGGTGGTCTTGCCCGCGCCGTTGGGGCCGATGAGGCCGGCGATCTCGGTGCGGCCGATGGTGATGTTGAACTCGTCCACCGCCCGCAGGCCGCCGAAGTCGATGCCCAAGTGGCTGCACTCCAGGATGGGGCTCTTGTCCAGGTCCCGCTCCGGGATGATGGAGTGGCTGGGCACCGGGACCATCTTGCCCTTTTCAAATTTCTTGTCAGCCATTGGAGCCCGCCTCCTTCCGCCTGGGGATGATCCGGCCCACCAGGGCCTTGAGCTGGTCGTTGTTGGTGGCCAGCATCACCAGGATCAGCACGATGGCGTAGATGAGCATCCGATAGTCGGCAAACTCCCGCAGGGCCTCGGGCAGGATATACAGCACCGCGGCCCCGATGACCGAGCCCCAGATGTTGCCCAGGCCGCCCAGCACCACGTACACCAGCACCATGATGGAGGTGTTGAAGTCGAACCGGCTGGACGCCAGACCGCTGTAGTTCAGGCCGAACAGGGCCCCGGCGGCCCCCGCCAGGGCGGCGGACACCACGAAGGCGGTCATCTTGTACTTGGTCACGTTGATGCCCACGCTCTCGGCGGCGATGCGGTTGTCCCGGCAGGCCATGATGGCCCGGCCGGTGCGGCTACGGACCATGTTCAGCACCACCACCAGGGTGATCATCACCAGGATATACCCGGCGGGGAAGGAGGCCATTTTGGTGACGCCCACGGCGCCCTGGGCCCCCTTGATGATGGCCACGCCGCCCTCCTCCAGGTGGAGGTCGTTCACCGAGCGGAGGCCGTCCAGGTTGAAGACGAAGTGGAGACCCCGCTTGTCATAGCCCACCAGCAGGCAGGTGATGAGGTCCTTGATGATCTGGCCGAAGGCCAGGGTGACGATGGCCAGATAGTCGCCCCGGAGCCGCAGCACCGGGATGCCGATGAGGAAGCCGGCCAGGGCGGCGCAGGCCGCGCCCACCGCCATGGCGAGGGCCAGGCGCAGGGGGACGAAGGGGACGGCCTCCGCCAGGGACATCCCGGCTACGATGCCGGAGAAAGCGCCGATGCTCATGAAGCCCGCGTGGCCCAGGGACAGCTCCCCGGAGACGCCCACCACCAGGTTCAGGGACACGGCCATGACGATGAAGCAGCACACCGGCACCAGCCAGGACGTCATGGCGTTGGTCAGCATACCCCGGCCCTGGAGGACGGAGACGATGAGGAAGGCCAGGGTCACGCCGATGTAGGTGGCGAAATCCACCTTTGTGGTTTTTTTCAGATTCTTCATACCGGCCGCCTCACACTTTCTCGGGCACGTATTTGCCCAGCAGGCCGGAGGGCCGCACCAGCAGCACCACGATCAGCACGGCGAACACGATGGCGTTGGCCAGGTTGGT
>CANQKJ010000270.1 GCA_947624465.1 uncultured Oscillospiraceae bacterium | reverse complement strand
GGGGGTCACTTCGGGGATGACTTTCCTGAGAAACGCCCGGTTTTCAAGCCTCTGGCCGGGTCCCAAACGGGAATATCACACAAAAATGAGAAAGGAGGGACGTGAATGGAACGAAAGACCTATAAGACCTATGACGATCTGCCGCTGATGCTGTCGGTGCCGGAGGTAGCCTCCGTGCTGGGGATCAGCCGGGCGGGAGCCTACGAGCTGGTGAAGGGAAAAGATTTCCCGGCGCTGAAGATCGGCGCGCGGGTGGTCGTGCCCAAGGAAAAGTTCGTCGCGTGGATCGATGAAAAAAGCTGCGGCGGTGCGGAATAATTCAGTAGCTATTCGCGGCAAGGTGTGGTATGTGTTTGTGTTGCCAGAAAAGGAGGCGGCCGCCATGCCAGAATATCTGAAAGCCCTGCACGAACGATTCACCACAGTGTCAGCCGAAGCGATGAAGATACAACACGAACGAAATAGAATCCTTACCCGCCTGCGGGGACAGCTGGGCAAGTCCCAGCGGATCCTCCTGCTCCACCTGCTGGACCTGGAAGATGATCTGCGGGACGAAACCTCGCTCCACAGTTTCATCGCGGGCATCCGGCTGGCCCGTGGGATCGAGGAAGAACTGAGTGAGATCCCGTCCTACTCCTTCGATGACGAAGGCGAAGAACGGGCCAGGCAAATGACTACACACCAAGGAGGTGACTGATCCATGTCCAAGAAACGTGCCAGCGGCGAGGGAAACATCCGCAAGCGGAAGGATGGCCGGTGGGAGGGCCGCTACACCGCCGGACATGACCCGCAGACCGGAAAGGCCATCGTGAAAAACGTGCTGGCCAAAACACAGAAAGAGTGCAGAGACAAGCTGAAGGCCGCCATTGAAGTCAGCGACCGTTTGGACGTGAGCCGCTCCGGGAAGTACACGGTGGCCGCGTGGGTTCGTCTCTGGCTGGACACCTACGCCAAGCCTGCCCTCCGGGAACAGACCGCCTACAACTACGGCAACTACATCGAGAAGCACATCGTCCCCCACATTGGCGACATCCGGCTGGACAAGCTCACCACGATGGAAGTCCAGCAGTTCTACAACGAGCTGAGGGCCTCCGGGCGGATCCAGCGATACGCGCATATCGAATTGAAGGACAAAGGATTGAGCGCCCGGTTCATCCGGGGCGTCCACCAGGTACTCCATCAGGCGCTGGATCAGGCAGTGAAAGAGCGGATCATCCTGGTCAATCCGTCCGAGGGCTGCCGGCTGCCCAAGCTGGAGAAGAAGGAAATGAAGGTACTCCTGCCGGAGCAGATCGGCGCCTATCTCAAGGAGGCGGAGCGGCGTGGACTGCTGGCCGCCTTCTACCTGGAGCTGACCACGGGCCTCCGCCGGGGCGAACTGCTGGCGCTCCTCTGGACTGACCTGGACGTGAAGAACATGACGATCTCTGTGAACAAGCAGGTGATCCGATTCAACGGTGAGCTGCGGATCAGCAGACCCAAGACCAGCAACTCCATCCGCACCATCCCCATCCCGAAACAGGCGGTGGACCTGCTGGTCAAGGAACATGAGAAGCACCCGGACAGCCCCTATCTGTTCCTGTCTCCCAAGACGGGGACCATGTACGATCCCACTGCCTTCCGTCGCACCCATGAGCGGATCCTGGAGGCGGCGGGCATCGAACACATTCGGTTCCATGATCTCCGGCACACCTTCGCAACGCTGTCGCTCCAGAACGGCGTGGATGTGAAGACGCTGTCCAACACGCTGGGGCACTACTCGGCGGGGTTCACGCTGGACACTTACACCCACGCCACCCAGCAGATGAAGCGGGAGGCGGCGGATACCATCGGGAGCGTTATCGACCGGTCGATGTAAAATGACAAAGCAGGGGGCCGGACATATGTCCGGCCCCCTCAGTCTGTCGAAAAAGTCTGCCTAGAGGCAGACTTTTTCACATGTAAGAGGTATAATTGATTCGGGTGATAAAAGATGCTGACACGAGGGAAACTGGAACGCGGTGTAGTTGAAATGGTAGATACGGAGAGCCTGGTGCCTGCGGATCATCTGCTGCGAAAGATCGACGCAGCGGTGGACTTTGGGAAGTTGTATGAGCTGGTGGAGCCGCTGTACAGCGAGGAGGAGGGCCGATACAGCATCGACCCGGTGGTACTGTTCAAGATCGTGCTGATCCAGCACCTGGATGGGATCGCTTCGCTGCGTGGGACGCTGCGTAGAGCACAGACCGATGTGGCGTACCGGTGGTTTTTAGGATACACACTGAGTGAAGAACTGCCGCATTTCTCCACGGTAAGCTATAACTTCCGGCATCGGTTTACAGAGGAAACGATCGAGGCGGTATTCCAGTGGATATTGGATGAGGCGGGAAGCGCGGGGGCACTGTCCCCGGCGGCAGTGTTTATCGATGGAACACACATCAAGGCCAGTGCGAACCTGAAGAAGAAAATCAGGCAGGAAGTACCGGTGGCGGCAAAGCGGTACCGGTACGAGCTGCTGGCAGAGATCAACGCGGACCGGGAGGCCCACGGGAAGAAACCCTTGGATGATGACGACAAAGATCCG
>CANQKJ010000269.1 GCA_947624465.1 uncultured Oscillospiraceae bacterium | reverse complement strand
CTCCACCAGGGGCCGCGCGGTGTTGGTGGCCACGCACATCCGCACCCCCTGCCGCCGGAGGCGCTCCAGGTAGTCCAGCACCCCGGCCTTGGGCCGGACCTTGGGCCGGGGCGCGGGGGCCTCCCGCCGGACGGGTGCCGGCTCCTCCGCCCAGGGGGGCGGGTCGTCGTCCTGGACGGGTCCGGTCTGCATAGGCTCGGTCCGGGCGGGTCTCTCCTGAACAGGGGCGGACTCTGCCCTGGGGGCGGAGGCCGCCGGCTGGACGGGGCCCATCCCCTGCTCCAGCCGGGCCACGCGGGCGGCGAGGCCCGCCGCCGAGCCGTCCAGGGCGGGATCGCACAGGGTGACCAGGCACAGCTCCATATCAGTGCGGCGGTTGGCCGAACGGGCCAGATCCGCCGCCGTCTTTTGGACCAGGGTGAGCATCTGCACCAGCCGGGGCAGGTCAAAGCGGCCGGCCAGGCGCTTCAGCGTGGCGTCGTCAAAGCCGCCGGACAAAAGCGCCCCCCCTGTTTTGGGGGCGGTGCGCCGCACCAGCAGGTCCCGCAGCAGGGCGGACAGCTCCCCCGCCAGGGCGTTCATCTCCTTGCCCCCGGCGTAGAGGCGGCCCAGCCGCTCCAGGGCGGCGGCGGTGTCGCCGTTCGCGGCGTCCTCCAGCAGGGCGGCGGTCTCGATGTTCCCCGCCAGCCCCAGGGTGGACAGCACCCGCTCCTCGTCCACGGGGCCCTCCCCCACGGCGGAGCACTGGTCCAGCAGGGAGAGGCCGTCCCGCAGGCCGCCGTCGGCCAGCCGCGCGATGAGGGCGGCCCCCTCGTCGGTGAGGTCGATGCCCTCCCGCTCCGCCACATAGTCCAGCCGGCCCGCGAGCTGCTCCGGGTGGATGCGCTTGAAGGCGAACTGCTGGCACCGGCTCTTGATGGTGGCGGGCACCTTGTTCAGCTCGGTGGTGGCCAGGATGAACATCAGATGCTCCGGCGGCTCCTCCAGGATCTGAAGAAGGGCGTTGAAGGCCTGGGCGGAGAGCATATGCACCTCGTCCACGATATAGACCCGCTTCTTCACGGCGGCGGGGGTGTAGACGGCCTCCTCCAGGATGGCCCGGATGTCGTCCACCTTGTTGTTGGAGGCGGCGTCCAGCTCCAGCACGTCCAGGATGGAGCCGTTCTCGATGCCCCGGCAGGCGGGGCACTCATTGCAGGGGGAGCCGTTCACCGGATGCTCGCAGTTCACCGCCCGGGCCAGTATCTTGGCGCAGGTGGTCTTGCCGGTGCCCCGGGTGCCGGTGAACAGGTAGGCGTGGGACAGCCGCCCGTCCGCCACCTGCCGGGCCAGCGTGCGGGTGATATGCTCCTGGCCCACCACCTCGTCAAAGGAGCGGGGCCGCCACTTGCGGTATAAAGCCTGATACATCCGCACACCTCCCCAAAAAACACGTTCCGGCGGGGAACAAGACCGCGCACCGGCCTTTGAAGGACAGGATATGCCCGGAACCCATACAGCCGGCTCAGGATCGGCAGCCCCACGGCACACCCAACGGTCCGCTTAGTGCTGCTCGGTTCCCCGCCTGACACGGTTCACGGGGCCGGGTTGCGCGGGACCGATCCATCATCGCTGCTTATATGGGGCAGACGACACATCCTGCCTCCGGGGGCCGGGATTCCTCCCTGCTGTAGCGGATTGCAGGTACAGGGCACCGCTATCTCCCCGAGTAGCGCGGCCTTGTTCCGCGCCGGAGCGCGAAATCAGCCGTGGACTATTGTACCACACCCGGCGGCTTTTCGCAACTGTTTTTCTCCCGGTGGGCGCAAAAAGCGGGACGCCCTCCCCGGACGCCCCGCTCGGTTCGATCATTTTTAGGATGGTCACGCCGCCAGATTGTGCTTTTCCCGCTCTCCCCCGCCAGACACCGCGCACAGCAGGACGCAGAGCGCGAACGTGAGAAAAACGCTCCCAGCGATCTCAGGATAAGACGACCAGATTTCGATCTGTTCCCAAAACGTCCTCTGATAGGCTGTTGACTGATGCTGATAAGCCTCCAGCCAGACCCGGAGCGCGGCGTCAGACGCCCAATAGAGGACCAGTCCCACGCTGATCTGCCATGTGGGATGGCGGGTGATCTTAAAATTCTCCCGCAGATAGCAGGCCCCCGCCAGCAGAGCGGCGGCGATCGGAAGGGTATAGCGAAAGAATACGGTCCCCTCGATCAGCCTTATCAGCGGGTTTTGGTCATACCCTGGGAACCAGCTTGCGATCGCGTATGCCCACCCTATCACCAGCATGACAAAAAGCTGCGCCCCGAACATGACGACAAAATAGTTCCAAACCCACGTTTTCAGCCGGTACTCCCACTGCCCCGGCAGAGAGTTTTGCCACGCGGCCAGATACTCCCCGTTCAGCCTGTCCGGGTCGCCCATCCGCCGGACGGCCTCGGCCCGGGCCTCCTCCGGGGCGTATCCCGCCGCCGCCAGATCGGCCTCCAGGGCCGCTAAGTGGCCCTCCAGTTCCTTGCGCAGGCGGCGCTCATACTTATGACCATTCCTTTCCGCTGCGCTACAAGGCACCAAAGGGGATGAAATACAGGTGCCACTAACACAGCAT
>CANQKJ010000268.1 GCA_947624465.1 uncultured Oscillospiraceae bacterium | reverse complement strand
TCGGTGGAGTTGGGCTCCAGATAGTGCTTATCCTTGTCCTCGGCCACGTCGGTCCAGGCGCCCATGTAGCGGCCCAGGTCGCGGCCCTCGCCGCCGGTGCGGGCGATGAAGAACACGGGGATGGTGCCCTGGGCCTCATTTTTAGCCTCGTCGGGGATGGCGGACACGGGGGCCTCCCGGATGGTCCAGTCCTCGGCGCCGCCGTACATGATGGAGCCGTCGCCCCGCTTATAGGTGTCCTTGTTGTCGGTGTAGAACTTCCACAGGGACTCGTTGATGGAGAAGCCCTGCTCGGTGAGGGCGGTGCGCATATCGCTGGAGATGGTGCTGACGCCGGAGCCGGTGCCGCCGGCCAGCACGTCGATGGAGGAGGAGGAGAACAGGCTCAGCTTGGAGCCGGCGGCCACGGGCAGGCCCTTGCCGCCCTCGTTCTCATTCTTCAAAAGCACGAAGCCCTCGGCGCCGGCCCTGCGGGCGTAGGCCTGCTCGGCGGCCTGGAGCTCCTTGGAGTCGGTGATGTCGCGCTTGTAGTAGTCGGCGTCCACGCCGCTGGCGGCGCTGCCGCCGAAATTGGTCTCGCCGAAGATGTCCCGCAGCACCAGGTCGAACCGGCTGGTAGACACCACGGACACCACCACGGCGAAGGCCAGCAGGATGACCAGCAGGGGCGTGACGATGGCGGTGAGCTTCTTTGCGCTCATCTTTTTCTTTTGTCCTTTTTCTTTTGCCACAGGGATCCCTCCACGATCAGATTTCAGATTTGCCGGCGGACCGCGCCGGCGGACTGGCGGTCCCCACATGGGGGATGACCTTCCACTCCAGATGGGGCAGGAACAGGGCCGCCACGTCCAGGAACACATTGAGGAGCAGGAACAGGGGCCACAGCAGGATGGCCGCCGCCAGCTTCCCCGGCCCCACCCTGGGGACCCGCCGCCGCTCCAGGAGGAGCAGCACCCCGGCGAAGGTGGACGTCAGTACCCAGGAGGCGGCAAACAGCGCCAGGGACAGCCGCATATAAAAGGCCCAGACCGCCGCCCCGTCGTACCCGAACAGGGGGCACAGGGCGATGGCGGCCAGGGTGGCCAGTAGCAGCGCCACGCTGATGACCCCCAGGGGCAGGATGGTGGCGGAGATGTCGAAGGCGGAGAACCGCCCCCTGCCGTCCAGCCCGGATTTCCGGGAGAACAGGGCCCTCATCAGCGCCCGGAACCGGGTGAAAAACACGATCATGTGCCCGCAGGCCCAGCGAAGCCGCTGCCGGAGCATCACCGGGACGGCGGTGGGCTGCTCGTCGAAGAACTCCGCCTCGTCGCAGTAGAGGATCTTCCGCCCTCTGGCGATCTGGTCGGCGGTGAACTCCCAGTCCTCGGTGAGGGTGACGTACTCCCATCCGTCCTCCACCAGCTCGGCGGGGAACATATAGCCGGTGCCGGAGACACGGGTGCTGACGCCGCAGACGGTGCGGCCCCGTGCCTCGAACCGACAGGCGGAGATGAAGTAGATGCCGTACAGGCAGGACATATAGTTGCTGCCGAAGTTGCGGGAGTTGCGGTAGGAGGTGATAACGTCTCTCCCCTCCGTGGCGACAAAGGCGTCGTTCATCCGGGAGATGTAGTCCGGGGAGAGGACGTTGTCGGCGTTGATGACGAAAAAGCCGTCGAACCCCTCGTCCCTCCACTCCCGGCGGATGCGGTCAAACAGATAGCGGTAGGCGTAGCCCGCGGTGCGCTCCGCCGGGTTGTCGTACTCGTACACCACCGCCCCTTTCGCCCTGGCGATGGCGGCGGTGTCGTCGGTGCAGTTGTGGGCCGCCACAAAGACCCGCAGCAGCTCCGGGGGGTAGTCGTTCGCCCGGATGCTGTCCAGCAGGGCGCCGATCACCGCCGCCTCGTTCCGGGCGGCGATGATCACGCCGTATTTCAGCCGCCGGTCCGTCCGGGGGTACGTCCTCCGGCGAAAGACGCCGATGAGGGCGAATATCCCATAGTGGAACAGCAGCAGGAAAAAGCAGAGCCAGACGGCGATAAAAACGATGGCGATCAAGCCGAGATATCCCATGTCATTCCACGCTCATTCATTCCATGTTCCGACGCCTTTGCCGAACGGCGGGGCAGGTCGTTCGGATCAGCCCGCCCCCTGGGCGCCGCCGTTCAGATCCACGCCGGTGGCGGTGGTCTTGATCCACTGGTAGTCGGCGGTGGCGTCAGAGGGGGTGTACTTGCCCATCCAGCCCTCGGCGTCGGCGGTGCCGCACCAGTAGTTCATCAGGATGCGGCCGTTGGTGGCGGGCAGAGGACCGTTGTCGGCGGTGGTGACGGAGTACACCGCCTGGCCGTCCACGTACCAGGTGATGGAGTCCTCGGCCCAGTCGAAGCCGTACTCGTGGAACTCCTCGCTGGCGTCGAAGCCCAGCTCATACCAGTGCTCGTGGCCGCCCTGGCCGTTCACATAGTAGTTAAACTGGACGCCGGTGGTGTCCTTGCCCAGGAACTCGATGTCGATCTCGTCCCAGGGGTTAGGGTTGCCGTCCAGGCCGATGTCGTAGTTGCCGGTGCAGGTGAAGAAGGTGCTGGCGGTGCCCTCCACCTTGGCGGGCTTCAT
>CANQKJ010000267.1 GCA_947624465.1 uncultured Oscillospiraceae bacterium | reverse complement strand
ATGGCGGTGGTGGAGTACGCCCGGCACGTCTGCGGCATGGCGGACGCCCACTCCTCCGAGCTGGACCCCAACACCAAGCACCCGGTCATCGACCTGATGCCCGACCAGCGCGGGGTCACCGACAAGGGCGGCACCATGCGTCTGGGCAGCTATCCCTGCCATCTGACGGAGGGCACGCTATCCGCCTCCATCTACGGGGTCCAGGACATCGACGAGCGGCACCGCCACCGCTATGAGTTCAACAACGACTACCGGGAGACGCTGACCAGGGCCGGCATGGTCCTCTCCGGCCTGTCCCCCGACGGACGGCTGGTGGAGATGATCGAGCTGCCGGACCACCCCTGGTTCGTGGCGGGGCAGTTCCACCCGGAGCTGAAATCCCGGCCCAACCGGGCCCACCCCCTGTTCCGGGAGTTCATCGGCGCGGCGAAAAAGTATAAGAACGGATGACGCAGAGATCCCCCGGCGGTTTGAACCGCCGGGGGATTTTTTACGCTTTTCGCTTATTCCACGGGCACGACCCAGCCGTAGGGGTCGGGCTCGGCGCCCCACTGGATGCCGGTGAGGGTGTCGTACAGCCGCTGGGTAAGGTGCCCGATCCGGCCGCCGCTCACCGTCACCTTCTTGTCGCCCCAGGCCAGCAGGCCGATGGGAGACACCACCGCGGCGGTGCCGGTGCCCCAGGCCTCCTCCAGGGCGCCGTTTTCGGCGGCCTCGAACAGCTCCTCGGCGGAGATGAGCCGCTCCTCCACCTCATAGCCCCAGTCCCGCATGAGCTCCAGGCAGCTCTTCCGGGTGATGCCGGGCAGCACCGAGCCGGTGAGCTGGGGGGTGACCACCTTGCCGGCGATCTTGAACATCACGTTCATGGAGCCCACCTCTTCGATGTACTTGCGGTGGACGCCGTCCAGCCAGAGGACCTGGGAGAAGCCCTGCTCCTCCGCCCGCTCGCCGGCGCGGATGGAGGCGGCGTAGTTGCCGCCGCACTTGGTGTAGCCGGTGCCGCCCTTGACGGCGCGGACGTCGTCGTTCTCCACATAGATCTTCACGGGGTCGATGCCCTCGGGGTAGTAGGCGGCCACGGGGCAGCAGATGACGGCGAAGATATAGCTGTGGGAGGCGTGGACCCCCAGGCCGTTGTCGGTGGCGATGATGAAGGGGCGGATATAGAGGGAGGTGCCGAACTGGTCGGGCACCCAGCGCTGATCGGTGGACACCAGGGCCTTGACGGCCTGGACAAAGTCCTCCTCGGGGATCTCGGGGATACACATACGCTGGCAGGAGGAGTTCATCCGGCGGGCGTTCTCGATGGGCCGGAAGAGCTGCACCCTGCCCTGGTTGGTGCGGTAGGCCTTCATGCCCTCGAAGATCTCCTGGGCATAGTGGAACACCATGCAGGACAGCTCAAAGGGCAGGGGGCCGTAGGGGACGATGCGGGGATCGTGCCAGCCCTTCCCGGTGTGGTAGTCCATCAGGAACATATGGTCGGTGAACGTCTTTCCGAATACCAGCTTGTTGGGGTCCTCGGGCAGGGGCTTGGGCTGACTGGTGCGGGTGATCTTGATGTCCAGCATGGCGGAATGGCTCCTTTTTATAAGATATGGGCATACTGCTTTAACGCGCTAAGTTATCCTCTATTATAGCAAGTCCCCGGAAAAACGCAACGGCGATTTTCCCAAATCGGCAAAGGAATTGTCAAATCAGCCTGTGGAATTGCCCTTGTTTTTCCTGTTGAGATTTGGTATAATGATAGAACTTATAGTTATGCGCAGAATTTCCCGGCGGCTTTCGCCGGGTGGAGCCGCGCTCCTCCGGCCGGAGGGCGCGATACGGGAAAGGAGTGGGCGCTTTGTCCAAGCGATTGGCCCGCACGCTGACCCCAAAAGTGGGTGTGTATTTTGCCGCGCTGCTGCTGATGGTGGCCGTCACCTTCTTCTGGCGGTGGGACGTGGCCCTGGTGGAACTGATCCTGACGGCGGCCCTGGCCATCTGGACCATCTTCTCCGTCCGCCGGCAGCGGCTGGACGCGGGCAGGTATCTGGAGGGACTGCTGGGCAGCGTGGACCAGGCCGCCAGGGACGGGGCCCTCAACTGCCCCATGCCCCTGGTGATGTTCCGGCCCGACACCGGCGAGGTAGTGTGGTCCAACGAGCGGTTCCTGCGCGCCGCCGGCGGGGCGGACACGGTGTTCGACACCGACCTGTCCCAGCTGGTGCCCGATTTCGACTCCCGCTGGCTGCTGGAGGGCAAGAACGCGTATCCCGGCGAGATCGGCCTGAATGGCCGGCGCTATCAGGTGTTCGGCGCCGTCACCCACCCGGAGGGCAAGGGCGGGGACTACCCCATAGCCACCACCTACTGGCTGGACGTGACCGAGCTGGCCGACGAGCGGGACGTGTACCGCGCGACCAAGCCGGTGGCCGCCATCCTCCTGCTGGACAACTACGAGGACGTCATCAAGAACCAGGCGGAGAACGTGCGCTCCTATATGCTCAGCGAGATCAGCCAGCGCATCACCGCCTGGACCGACGACGTGGGCGGGATGCTCTGCCAGTTGGACCGGGACAGGTTCCTGTTCCTGTTTGAAGAGCAGTACCTGGCCGGCT
>CANQKJ010000266.1 GCA_947624465.1 uncultured Oscillospiraceae bacterium | reverse complement strand
TCGTGGAGGGCGTGTGCGAGCGGTGCGGCTCCCCCGTCATCCGCAGGGAGAAGTCCCAGTGGATGCTGAAGATCACCGAGTACGCCCAAAGACTGATCGACGATCTGGACGACGTGGACTTCATTGAGCGGGTGAAGATCCAGCAGCGCAACTGGATCGGCCGGTCCACCGGCGCGGAGGTCACCTTCAAGGCCACCACCGGGGACGACATCGTGGTCTTCACCACCCGGCCCGACACCCTCTTCGGCGCCACCTACATGGTCCTGTCCCCGGAGCACGCCCTCATCAAGAAGTGGGCCCCCGTCCTCAGGAACATGGACGAGGTGTCCGCCTATCAGAAAGCCGCCGCCTCCAAGTCCGATCTGGAGCGCACCGAGCTGAACAAGGACAAGACCGGCGTGTGCCTGGACGGCGTGAAGGCGATCAACCCGGTGAACGGCCGGGAGATCCCCATCTTCATCTCCGACTACGTGCTGGCCACCTACGGCACGGGCGCCATCATGGCCGTCCCCGCCCACGACGACCGGGACTGGGACTTCGCCAAGAAGTTCGGCTGCGAGATCATCGAGGTGGTCTCCGGCGGCGAGGACGTGCAGAAGGCCCCCTTTACCGCCAAGGACGACACCGGCATCCTGGTCAACTCCGAGTTCCTCAACGGCCTCACCGTCAAGCAGGCCATTCCCGTCATCACCAAGTGGCTGGAGGAGAAGGGCATCGGCAAAGCCCAGGTGAACTACAAGCTCCGGGACTGGGTGTTCTCCCGCCAGCGCTACTGGGGCGAGCCCATCCCCATGGTGTGGTGCGACAAGTGCGGCTGGCAGCCCATCCCCGAGGACCAGCTCCCCCTGCTGCTCCCCGAGGTGGAGTCCTACGAGCCCACTGACGACGGCGAGTCCCCCCTGTCCAAGATGACCGGCTGGGTGAACACCACCTGCCCCTGCTGCGGCGGCCCCGCGCGGCGTGAGACCGACACCATGCCCCAGTGGGCGGGGTCGTCCTGGTACTTCCTCCGCTATATGGACCCCCGCAACGACAAGGCCCTGGCCTCCAGGGAGGCGCTGGACTACTGGTCCCCGGTGGACTGGTACAACGGCGGCATGGAGCACACCACCCTCCATCTGCTGTACTCCCGGTTCTGGCACAAGTTCCTGTACGACATCGGCGTGGTGCCCACCAAGGAGCCGTACCAGAAGCGGACCTCCCACGGCATGATTTTGGGCGAGGGCGGCGAGAAGATGTCCAAGTCCCGGGGCAACGTGGTCAACCCGGACGACGTGGTGAAAAACTACGGCGCGGACACCCTGCGGCTCTATATCATGTTCATCGGCGACTTTGAGCAGGCCGCCGTGTGGAGCGACAACGCGGTCAAGGGCTGCAAGCGCTTTTTGGACAAAATTTGGAACCTGGCCGAGAGCTGCGACCCAAGCCCGGACCACACCCCCGCCAACGAGGCCGGCCTCCACAGGGCCATCAAGAAGGTGGCCGACGACATCGAGTCCATGAAGTTCAACACCGCCATCGCCGCCATGATGGCCCTGGCCACGGACTTTCAGAAGAACGGCTGCTCCAAGGGCGACATGAAGACCCTGCTCACCATCCTGTCCCCCTTCGCCCCCCACATCTGCGAGGAGCTGTGGGAGACGCTGGGCGGCGAGGGCTTCGTCTGCCAGCAGCCCTGGCCCGCCTACGACGAGAGCAAGACCGTGGCCGACACGGTGCAGATGGCCGTCCAGGTCAACGGCAAGGTGCGGGCCAACATCGTGGTCCCCGCGGGTTCGGACAACGACACGGTCATCGCCGCCGCCCAGGCCGACCCCAAGGTGAAGAAGTTCACCGCCGGCATGAGCCTGGTCAAATCCATCGTGGTGCCCGGCCGCCTGGTCAACCTGATCGTCAAGCCGCAGTAGTCCTTGTTGCCCCCTCCAAAAAAACTACCATATTTTGCGGTTGACATTTGAATCGTTTTCTCATATAATACTGCTGTTAGGGTCCTGCACTGTGGCCCGGAAGCATCCTGGATACAGCCGGATGCCCTCGGAAGGAGGGAAAACATAGATGTCCGAAGTTCATGTCCGCGAGGGCGAGTCCCTGGAGAACGCTCTGAAGCGGTTCAAGCGCAGCTGCGCCAAGTCCGGCGTGCTGGCCGAAGTCCGCAAGCGCGAGTTCTATGACAGCCCCAGCGTCAAGCGGCGCAAGAAGAGCGAGGCCGCCCGCAAGAACCGCAAGAAGTTCTATTGATCCGCGCGTGAGAAGTCCGGCACAGAAAGCTGTGCCGGACTTTTTTTGCCCCAAAAAATTTTCCGGTTTTTCCCGTAACCTTTTTCCCTCCCCGCCGGTCTAATGGATGTCCGGACAGAACAAAACGAGAGCGGGTGGAAGTGTGAGACCTTTGCAAACAGCGGCGGCGCGGCAGATGAGCGCGGCCGCTGTCATCAGCCGATTCCCCGGCGGGAGCCGGGAGGAGGCCCCCGTCCGGGGCCGGACGGGGCAGGCCGGCGATCCCCGGCGGGAGTGGTTCTGCGCCCAGATCGAGGCCAACAAGGCCGCCATGTTCCGGCTGGCCCGGAGCATCCTGCGCCGGGACGCCGACGCGGAGGACGCGGTGTCCGA
>CANQKJ010000265.1 GCA_947624465.1 uncultured Oscillospiraceae bacterium | reverse complement strand
GCCGAGGCCCGCAAGCTGCACATCCCCATCGTGGCCATCGTGGACACCAACTGCGACCCCGATGAGATCGACTATGTCATCCCCGGCAACGACGACGCCATCCGCGCCATCAAGCTGATCTCCTCCGTCATGGCCAACGCCGTGCAGGAGGGCCGCCAGGGCGTGGACGCCGCCCCCGCCGAGGAGGCCGCCCCCGAGGCCGAGGACAAGGCCGCCGAGTAAGGCGCCGTCCTTTCACATCTGACTATTTGGAGGTAACGATATATGGCTATTACTGCACAGGATGTCAAGACCCTGCGTGAAAAGACCGGCTGCGGCATGATGGACTGCAAGAAGGCCCTGGCCGCTTCCGAGGGAGATATGGACAAGGCCGTCGAGTGGCTGCGCGAGAAGGGCCTGGCCGCCTCCGTGAAGAAGGCCGGCCGCATCGCCGCCGAGGGCATGGCCTACGCCGTGGTCGAGGACGGCGTGGGCGTGGTGGTGGAGGTCAACTCCGAGACCGACTTCGTCTCCCGCAACGAGAAATTCGTGGACTTCGTCAAGGGCGTGGCCGCCACCGTCATCGTGAACAAGCCCGCCGACCTGGACGCCCTCATGGAGTGCGGCTACGCCGGCAGCACCCTCACCGTGGCCCAGCAGCAGCAGGAGATGGTGCTGGTCATCGGCGAGAACATCCACGTCCGCCGCTTTTCCTTCTTTGACGCCGGCACCTCCGTGGCCTATGTCCACGCCGGCGGCAAGATCGGCGTGCTGGTCAACCTGGAGGTCACCGGCGGCATCGACGCCACCGCCATCGGCAAGGACCTGGCCATGCAGATCGCCGCTCTGAATCCCCGCTTCCTGGACAAGTCCCAGGTCACCCAGGACGTGCTGGACGAGGAGAAGAAGATCATGCTGGTCCAGATGGACAACGACCCCAAGATGGCGAACAAGCCCGCCCAGGTCAAGGAGAAGATCGTCCTCGGCAAGCTCAACAAGTTCTATGCCGAGAACTGCCTGCTCCAGCAGGAGTTCGTGAAGGACAACACCATGACCGTGGAGCAGTATATGAACTCCGCCGCCAAGGCTCTGGGCGGCTCCGTCAAGCTGGTGGATGCCGTCCGCTTCGAGAAGGGCGAGGGCATCGAGAAGAAGCAGGAGAACCTGGCCGAGGAGATCGCCAAGCAGCTGAAGGAGACCGGCAACTGAGCCTCCCCTTCTCTCCCCTGTTTATGTTTCCGCAGAGGGTCCGTGGTATTTCCACGGGCCCTCTTTTTTGCCGTCCCGCGCCCGCGCGCCGCGTTTTTGCAGAAAAGAGGGCGCGGCCGAAGCCGCGCCCTCTGCCGTATCCGCTTATTCCGCGGCGCTCTCGCAGCAGCGCATCAGGGCCGCCGCCAGCTCGCAGCGCAGGGCGTGGCCGGCGGGATCGAACGCTCCGTCCTCCCTGCCCTCAATGATGTTCTTCATGCTGCACCACGCCACGGCCTCAAACGCCCAGTCGGAGATCGCCTCAAGGTCGGTGAAGGGCAGATGGTACATCCAGGTTCCGGTGAATCCGCCGCTGCCGTACTTCTGTTCATAGCGGTAGATCATGGCCGCCATCTGCTCCCGGGTGACGGGGTCGCCGGGGCCGAATCTCCCGCTGCCGTAGCCGACCGCGATGCCCTCGCTGGCGGCCCAGCGGACGGCCTCGGAATACCAGAGGCCCTCGGCCACATCGGAGTAGTCCATGTAATAATTGACCACCGGCCTGCCCTTCATGTTCCACAGCGCCATGACCATCTGAGCGCGGGTGACCGTGCCGTCCGGAGCAAACAGGCCGCCGCCCATGCCCCGCATCAGGCCGTTCTGATATACGTAAGCCACGGCGCCGCGGTACCAGGCCCCGGCAGATACGTCGGTAAAGGGGACCCCTTCTTCGACCAGGAAGCCCATGCGATAATACCCCTCCTTAGTGGTGACCGTGCCCGAGCCGGAATAATTGTTCACGTAGACCGCCTGACCTCCGGCCTCCCGGAGGAAGAACTGGTGGGGGCCCCTGGACAGACCGGTGACGGCCAGAGCCCCGTTCTCGTCGGTGGTCATCTCCACATAGTCCCCGTCGTCCACCTTCAGATGGAAGGTCTGTCCGGCCAGCGGGGTGGTCCTGTCGGCGGAGGACAGCACCGGAATGGCGACGCCGTAGGTCTCGGGGGACTTGTCGCCCGCGATCCGGATGCGGTCCTGGGTCAGGGGATAGACCAGTTTCTCAGCCCCGCCTCCGGTTTGGGAGAGGATGTACTCCTCCACGATCAGGTCCTCGCCCCCCAGTTCGCCAAGCTGCTCGCCCTCGGAGAGTCCGGCGAAGGTGGCCACATAGTTGTTGGCGGCCAGGAGGAGCCGGGTGGAAGCGTCGTCTCTGGCGAGCTTTTTTCCGCCGTCCAGGGTGACCTCGGTGACCTTGGCTCCGGCCTCGCCTGCGGGGTCATAGGTATAGGTGAAGCCGCCGGCCTGAAGGAAGCTGCCGCTGACCCGCTCCCGGACCAGCAGGCCGGTGTCGTCCTGGCCGGTCATGGTCAGGCCCGCCTCCAGGGCGGTATAGAGCTGGGCCGGGGTGACCGACAGGGCCACCACCAGGTTCCCGTGGTTGAAGGCGTTC
>CANQKJ010000264.1 GCA_947624465.1 uncultured Oscillospiraceae bacterium | reverse complement strand
CGGTTCACCACCTATGAGACGGTGGAGAGCCTGCCGCTTATGGTGATCAAGCGGGACGGCAGCCGCCAGTCCTTCGACCGCAACAAGCTGCTGAACTCCATGCTCAAGGCCTGCGAGAAGCGCTCCGTCTCCATGGAAACCCTGGAGAGGATCGCCGACGAGATCGAGCAGTCCCTCCAGAACGAACTGGAGCGGGAGGTGCACAGCACCGAGATCGGCGAGCTGGTCATGGAGAAGCTGAAAAACGTGGACGAGGTGGCCTATGTCCGCTTTGCCTCCGTGTACCGCAAGTTCAAGGACATCAACTCCTTTGTGTCCGAGCTGAACAAGCTGCTGGCGGAGAGATAGACCTGAACAGACGCGGACCCGCCGCCCAAGTGGCGGCGGGTCTTTTCTGTCCGAAATTTTTTGTCATGGGCGTATAAACCCGGACGGGGTGAGGCATACTTGTTCTCGTGAGGTGATAAATCATGGATAACCGCAGCGACTACAACAACAATTCCAACAACAACAGCAGCAACAAGAACAACAACAGCTCCGAGAACAAGAAGCAGCAGAATTCCGAGAACCGGAACAACAACAACTCCGAGAACCGGAACAACCAGAACAAGGGCTACTAAGATCAAATAAGCGTCCCCCCGCTTCGGCGGGGGGACACTTATTTCTGTACGGATACAAATCGTCACAGGGCGGCGGAGAGGCCGTCCGGGTCCTCCTGGCCGGAGACCACCCACAGCTGCATGGCGGTGACCAGAACGAAGATGGACACGGAGGGGGAGACCAGCGCGTGGCCCACGATCAGGGCGATGGCCAGCGCGAAGAGGCAGGAATACAGATAGGAGCAGTATTTCAGGCTGGACAGGGCCTTGAGCGGCCGGCGGAAAAACCGCCGGAGGATCGTCACGAAAAACGCGGCGTAGGGCGCGAAATAGAGGAGGAAGCCCAGGATGCCGTGCCGGACGAGGATGGCCAGGGGGTCCATTTCGATCATGAACTCGACGCGGTAGCCGTAGGCCGGGGTGTTGGCGTAGCCGATGCCCAGGAGCTTGGCGATCAGGCCCCGGTCCAGGAACACCTGCACGCTTGAGGCGGCGCTGAACAGCCGCCGGCTCAGGATGGAGTCGATCCGCTGGACCAGGTCGTTGGTGGTGACGAGTTCCCGCAGCCAGGTGCCCACGTTGGCCTCGGCGATGGGGCTGCTCCAGATGTTGTTGATCTCGTCGGAGGGAACGTCCATCAGCGGGTCCATCACGTTGACGATGTAGGCGCGCAGGGAGGAGATGGAGTACAGGGCGAAAACGGCGGCCACCATCGCCGCCAGCGCCCCGATCCGGATCAGGTTGTCCCGGGAGGGCGCTTTGAACTGGAAGATCACGGTCCAGATCAGCGCGGCGATCATATACAGCGCGATGGCGCCAAAGGCGGCCTTGGTGCCGATGTAGTCGGCGGTGAACACCACCGATGCCAGCGTCCAGAGGATCAGCGCGCCCTTCCACCAGGTCTTTTTGGTGACCGAGGGCAGCACTTTCAGACAGTAGAAGAGCAGAGCGGGGACGGCGATGGACACGATGCAGCTGATCTCGTTGGCGGCGTAGAACCAGCCGTTGTAGCCGTAACCGGAGTTGGCGTAGGAGATATTGCTGGTGCCGGTGAGGAAGGCCAGCAGGATCACTCCGGTATAGATGCCGCAGGACCAGGCGATGGCCCGGGTGGAGACATAGGTCCCGTACTCCTTGTATACCGCGATGAGGAATACCGCCACAAAGGGGGCGAAGAAGGTCTTGACCGTCTCCTGGAGGTTATCGACGCACAGGGACAGACCGCCGATCAGCAGCAGCTGGAGCATGAACAGGGCCAGATAGCCCAGAAGGACGCCCAAGGCGGCCAGACACCACTTTTTGCCCGGGAACTGGCAGATAAACACCACATAGAGAAAGGTGAGCGCCATGAACAGGGCCCGCACCACCACGCCCACGGTGACGGGAAATTCCGCTTTGACCCCGAGGGCGGTGAAGATATCCAGTATAGGCTGGAGCACGATATAGACGCCCAGGATCAGGGACAGCTTGTCCCTGAAGAAACGGCGAAGACCTTGCAGCGACATGGCGAACCACCTTTGTATAGGATCCTCCTGCAAATCATCTGACAGTGAGGCAATTATAATATGTTTTCGGCCCCGATGCAACACAAAATCCGCTTTTTGTTGTAAAATAGGGAAAATGGGCGCCGTCAAAGGGCGGCCAGCAGCTCGTCCACCCGGTCGGTCCGCTCCCAGGGCAGGTCCAGCTCCGGCCGGCCGAAGTGGCCGTAGGCCGCCGTCTGCCGGTAGATAGGCCGGCGCAGACCCAGCCACTGGATGATGGCGGAGGGCCGGAAGTCGAACACGCGGGTCACCGCCCGCTCCAGCGCCTCGTCGGAGACGGCGCCGGTGCCGAAGGTGTCCACCCGGACGGACACCGGCCGGGCCACGCCGATGGCGTAGGCCAGCTGGATCTGGCAGCGGCCGGCGAGACCGGCGGCCACTACGTTTTTGGCCGCCCACCGGGCCGCGTAGGCCGCCGAGCGGTCCACCTTGGTGGGGTCCTTGCCGGAGAAGGAGCCGCCGCCGTGGGGGGCGCTGCCCCCGT
>CANQKJ010000263.1 GCA_947624465.1 uncultured Oscillospiraceae bacterium | reverse complement strand
GATCCCCAGGATGCCGGCGGTCTGCTCCAGGGGCATATGAGAGGGCAGACGCCGCTCCCGAAGCTCCTCCGGGGAGAGTTCGTAGATCATCAGGGTATATCCGCCGCGGCCCAGGCGCTCCGTAAAGACGGGCAGGATCAGCATGGCGAAGTGATAGTCCTTCGGCATGTGGCTGGTGATGAGGGCGATGTTCTGAGGGCGGGCGGGGGACGGAGCGGCCTCCCCCTCCGGGGCGGGGAGATAGGGCGTCTGGAGGTAGCCGATCTCCTGGGCTTTCTGGAGCACCATCCGCTTGGTGGACTCCGGCACCGCGCCCCGGTCGTTGAACACCTTGGAGACCGTGTTCCGGGAGAGGCCGCAGGCCTCGGCCAGGTCCTGCATCGTTACGCGCTTATGTGGCATTTGTCAAACTCCTCTGCTTTTCTTTTCCATTTTTCTGATGATAACACACCCGGAACGAAAAAGCAAGATGTGCATTTTGTAAATCCGATGAGTTAATGTAAACAAATCTCACGGCTCAAATTTGGCAAATGTGCCATTTTTGATTTTTTTGCACAAATTCTTGTTGACGCGGCGTAAATTTAGGGTTACGATAGCCACATCAGAACGGTGTAAATGTAAATGCGTTATTTACAAATGTAAAACCACAGTCGTTATTCCAATGACGGAAGGCCACGCTGTGGCCTTCGTACATTTGAAGAAAAGGGGAGTCAAAAAATGTCCGAAGTCTTATTGAAAGGTTTGAAGAAGGTCTACGACGGCGGCGTCACCGCCGTCCACGATGTGAACCTTGCCATCGCCGACAAGGAGTTCATCGTGCTGGTAGGCCCCTCCGGCTGCGGCAAGTCCACCACGCTCCGCATGGTGGCAGGCCTGGAGGAGATCAGCGAGGGGGAGCTGTACATCGACGGCAGGCTCTGCAACAATGTGGAGCCCAAGGACCGCGACATCGCCATGGTGTTCCAGAGCTACGCCCTGTACCCCCACATGACGGTCTATGACAACATGGCCTTCGCCCTGAAGCTGAAAAAGGTGCCCAAGGACGAGATCGACAAAAAGGTCCGCGAGGTGGCCCAGATCCTGGACATCACCCAGTACCTGGACCGGAAGCCCAAGGCTCTGTCCGGCGGCCAGCGGCAGCGTGTGGCCATCGGCCGGGCCATGGTCCGCGACCCCAAGGTGTTCCTGATGGACGAACCCCTCTCCAACCTGGACGCCAAGCTGCGCAACCAGATGCGCGCCGAGATCATCAAGCTGCGCCAGCGGATCAACACCACGTTCATGTACGTCACTCATGACCAGACCGAGGCCATGACCCTGGGCGACCGGATCGTCATCATGAAAGACGGCTTCGTCAACCAGATCGGCACCCCGGAGGAGGTCTTCGGCAAGCCCGTGAACCTGTTCGTGGCCGGCTTCATCGGTATGCCCGTCATGAACTTCTTCGACAACTGCAAGCTGCTCTGTGAGAACGGCACCTATTACGCGGAGATCCGGGGCGCGAAGTTCAAGCTGGACGACTTCCAGCAGAAGGCCCTGAAGCAGAACGGCCAGCAGCCCTGCGACATCGTGTGCGGCATCCGGCCCCAGCACATCAGCGTGGGCAGCGGCGATCTGACCGCCACCATCGAGGTGAACGAGATGCTGGGCAGCGAGGTGAACCTCCACGCCCGCAGCGAGACGGACGAGGTAGTCATGGTCATCCCCACCGTGGACCTGACGGTGGACGTGTCCCAGGGCACCACGGTGAAGTTCACCACCCAGCCCAAGCTGATCCAGCTCTTCGACAAGGAGAGCGGCAACAACCTGGTCTGGTACGACGCCGACTCCGCCAGCGCCAACGCCCCTGTCTGCAAGGCGTACGACTTCCAATAAGCGCTTTTTGGCGAAATGCCTTGAAATATAGTTTGGAAAAAAGAAAGGGGATCAAAAAATGGCGAGACAAAATAGCGCCTCCACTGCGGTAGCCGTTCCGAAAAACACGAACACCGTGGGCGGAGGGAAATGGAGGCGGCTGCGGAAGAGCTGCCCGTGGCTGCTCATGCTGCTTCCCGCGGTGCTGGTAGTGTTCCTGTTCAACTACCTGCCCATCTACGGCGTGCTGATCGCGTTCCAGGACTTCATGCCCGGCGACCAGATCATCGGCCCCTACACCCACTGGGTGGGGTTCAACAACTTTATCCGCTTCTTCACCGACGTGCAGTTTTGGCCCCTGATGAAGAACACCTTCCTGCTGTGCATCCTGGGCTTTATCATCGGCTTCCCCCTGCCCATCATCATCGCCCTGTCCCTCAACGCCCTGAAGGGCAAGCGGACGGCCAAGGTCATCCAGACCATCTTCACCGCGCCCCACTTCATCTCCCTGGTGGTCATGGTCGGTATGCTGACCCTGTTCTTCGGCCGGTACGGTCTGGTGAACAACATCATCGCGGGCCTCGGCGGGGACCGGGTGTCCTACTTCCTGGAGGAGGGCGCCTTCCGGCCCATGTACATCCTCTCCAGCAACTGGCAGGACTTCGGCTGGAGCGCCATCATCTACATCGCGGCCCTGTCCAACGTGGACCCGGGACTCCATGAGGCGGCCATCCTGGACGGCGCCTCCCGGTTCCAGCGGGTCATCCACGTGGACCTGCCCGCCATCATGCCCATGGT
>CANQKJ010000262.1 GCA_947624465.1 uncultured Oscillospiraceae bacterium | reverse complement strand
GCCGTCCCGGGGGGCCAGCACCTCGTTCTCCATCTTCATGGCCTCCAGGACCACCAGGATCTGGCCGGCCTTGACGGCGTCGCCCTGCTTCACCTCCACCCGGAGCACGGTGCCGGGCAGGGGGGCGTTGATGGGTTCGCCCACGGCGGTGACCGCGGGGGCGGCGGGCGACGCTACGCTGGCGGGAGCGGGAGCCGCGGCAGGGGCCGCCGCGGGAGCGGCGGGAGCGGCGGGAGCGTAGGCCTCGTACTCGTCCACCACCATGGCCCTGCCGGTCTCGACCTCCACCTCATAGGTGCGGCCGTTCAGCGTCACTTTGTATTTCATGTTACTTGACCTCCTTGATGGACTTGAAGCGCAGCTCGTTCAGGGGCCTGCCCATTTTGTCGGCGACGATGGCCATGATCATGGCGGCCTCCTTGTCGGGCACGTCGTAGAGCTTGATCTCACCGGCGGAGCCGGGGGCGGCGGGACCCCTGGGAGCCGGGGCCGCCGCGCCGCCGTCGGGGGACGCGCCGCTGGCCGCCGCCGCTTTGGGGGCCTTTTTCGCCCGGAAGGCGGCCATGACCCTGCCCATGAGGAACACCACGCACATCAGCAGGATCAGGCCCACGAACACCACACAGTAGCCCAGCACGGCGCCGACGGCCGCGTCGGGGATGCCCATGGACTCGGCCAGCTGCTGGCCCACGGCGGACATGAGGGAAATGCGATACATTTCAAGCCCTCCTTACGCCTCTTCGATGGTGTAGACGGCCATGTTTTCCTCTTTGGCCTTCCGCTCCTCGAAGAACTTCCTGGCCTGGTCGGGGAAGCAGATATAGCTCATCACGTCCTCCTCGGACCGGCACAGATCGCCCAGGGCCTCCCTGGCGGCGGCGAAGTCCTCGCCGGTGCGCTTGGAGTCCTCGATGCGGCAGTCCACAGGCTTGCCGCCCTCGCCCAGGATCTTTTCCGCCAGCTCCCTGCTCACGGGGGCGGGGGCGATGCCGTACTCGCCCTTGAAGTAGTTCTTGATCTCCTTGGAGATCTGCTTGTAGCGCTCGCCCATGAGCACGTTGGTGACCGCCTGGTTGCCCACCATCTGGGACAGGGGGGTGACCAGCGGGGGATAGCCCAGGTCCTTGCGGACGGCGGGGATCTCGGTCAGGGCCTCGTCGAACTTGTCCATGGCGTTCAGGTCCTTCAGGTTGGCGATCATGTTGGACAGCATACCGCCGGGGACCTTGTACACCAGGGCCTGGGAGTCGGTGCCCATGCTCTTGGGGTTGATGAGGCCGGAGTCGATATACTTCTGCTTGATGGGCTTGAAGTAGTCGTTGACCTTGTTGATGGCCTCCTCGTTCAGGCCGGTCTCCACGCCGTACTGCTTCAGCGCGTAGAACAGGGTCTCGGTGGCGGCCTGGCTGGTGCCGTTGGAGAAGCAGGAGGTGGCGGTGTCGATCACGTCCACGCCGGACTGGATGGCGGCCAGCAGGGTCATATAGGCCATGCCGGTGGTGCAGTGGGTGTGGAGGATGATGGGCATATCGCCGATGGCGTCCTTGATGCCCTTGATGAGGCCCTCGGCCTCCTGAGGGCTCATGGTGCCGGCCATGTCCTTCAGGCAGATGGTGTCGAAGCCCATGGTCTTCAGCTCCTTGCACATCTCCACGTACTTGGACACGGTGTGGACTGGGCTCTGAGTGTAGGAGATGCAGCCGGAGGCGATGGTCCGCTCGTTGGCGTACTTCTTGGTTGCCTCCAGGGCGGTTTTGATGTTGCGGAAGTCGTTCAGGGCGTCGAAGATGCGGATGATGTCGATGCCGTTTTTGATGGACAGCTCCACGAACTTCTCCACCACGTCGTCGTGATAATGCTTATAGCCCAGCAGGTTCTGGCCCCGGAGGAGCATTTGCAGCCGGGTGTTGGGCATATTCTCGCGGATGTTGCGCAGCCGCTCCCAGGGGTCCTCCCCCAAATAGCGCAGGCAGGAGTCGAAGGTGGCGCCGCCCCAGCACTCCACGGAGTAGTAGCCGGCCTGGTCCATGGTGGACAGGATGCCCTTGTAGTCGGAGTAGGGGAGACGGGTGGCCATCAGGGACTGGTTGGCGTCCCTCAGGACGGTCTCGGTGAACTGGACTTTTCTCTGTTCCAAATGGAACACCTCCATATTCTCATAAAAGCAGGGCGGCGCGGGCGGCGCCGCCCTGCGGTGTCAGTCAGGACTTAAGGTTTGATATGCAGGCTTTACACCTTGGGACCGGCGGCCACCAGGGCCTTGCCCGCGTCGTTTCCGGTGTACTTCACGAAGTTCTTGATGAAGCGGCCGGCCAGATCCTTGGCTTTGACGTCCCACTCAGCGGGATCGGCATAGGTATCCCGGGGATCCAGGATGGCGGGGTCCACGCCGGGCAGGGAGGTGGGGACCTCAAAGTCAAAGTAGGGGATGGTCTTGGTGCCGGCCTTGAGGATGGAGCCGTCCAGGATGGCGTCGATGATGCCGCGGGTGTCCTTGATGGAGATGCGCTTGCCGGTGCCGTTCCAGCCGGTGTTGACCAGATAGGCCTTGGCGCCGCTCTTCTGCATCTTCTTCACCAGTTCCTCGCCGTACTTGGTGGGGTGCAGCTCCAGGAAGGCCTGGCCGAAGCAGGCGGAGAAGGTGGGGGTGGGCTCGGT
>CANQKJ010000261.1 GCA_947624465.1 uncultured Oscillospiraceae bacterium | reverse complement strand
GCATCATCATGACCGGCGGCGGCTCCCTGGTCTGGGGCTTCGACAAGCTCATCGAGTCCCACACCGGCATCGAGACCTATGTGGCGGACGACGCCATCTCCTGTGTGGCCCACGGCACCGGCAAGAGCCTGGACTGGGTGGGCGATATGCAGGACGGCACCATGAACATCGCCCGCAGCAAGCAGATGCTGTAACGTCCGATCTCTCTCCCCGCCCCCGAAAGGGGGCGGGGATCTTGTTATCTCCGGGAAAAACCGCCCAGCCTATTTTGCGGAAAACCCGCGGAATGGCTTGAACGGCGGCGATTCATGTGATATACTGCCAGAGACGTAAAAATCTGCCGGCCGGATGGCCTGTCCCCGCGGAGGTAACCATGAGCAAGCACGAGTATGATCCCCTGAAGATCGAAAATCAGCTATGTTTTCCCCTGTACGCCTGTTCCCGCAGCCTGATCCGGCAATACAAGCCCTTTTTGGACAAGCTGGATCTGACCTACACCCAGTACATCGCCATGCTGATCCTCTGGGACCGCAGATCCGCCATGGTGAAGGAGATGGGCGAGACCCTGTGCCTGGACTCCGGCACCCTGACCCCGCTGCTGAAAAAACTGGAGGCCAAGGGCCTGGTCATCCGGAGGCGGGACGAGCGGGACGAGCGCAATCTCATCGTCACGCTGACGGAGAAGGGCGCCGCCCTGCGGCAGGAGGCGTTGGCGGTGCCGACCCAGATCTCCGCCTGTGTGACCCTGACGCCCCAGGAGGCGGACAAGCTGTACCGTCTGCTCTACAAGATGATGGGGCGGGCCGTGGTGGAGCCGTGACCGCCAGCCTGTTTCGCTGCCCCCACTGCGGGGCGCCGCTGGAGCGGGAGGGGAACCTCCTGCGCTGCCCCGGCCGCCACAGTTTCGATGTGGCGAGGGAGGGATACGTGAACCTGCTGCCCCCCAATCAAAAGCGCTCCAAAGCCCCCGGCGACGACCGGGATATGGGGGCCGCCCGGTCCGCCTTTTTGGAGAAGGGATACTATCTGCCCCTGCGGGAGGCGCTGGCAAGGCTGGCCGTCCGGCTCACCAGGGACACCCCCGCGCCCGTGGTGGTGGACAGCGGCTGCGGAGAGGGCTGGTACACCGCCGGCGTCCACGCCGCCCTGACACAGGCGGGGCGGACCCCGAGGATGGCCGGAGTGGACCTCTCCAAATACGCCCTGCGGCGGGCGGCCCGGCGGCTGCCCGGAGGGGAGTTCGCGGTGGCCTCCGTCTACCGGCTGCCCCTGGGGGAGGCCTCCGCCGATCTGCTGCTGAACGTGTTCTCGCCCCTGGCGGCGGCGGAGTTTGCCCGTGTCGTCAGGTCCGGCGGGTGGTTCCTCTATGTGGTGCCCTCCGCCCGGCACCTGTGGCAGATGAAGGAGGTCCTCTACCCCCGGCCCTATGAGAACCCGGTGAAGGTGGAGAACTACCCCGGCTTCGCCTATCAGGGTGTGACGGAGATCAGGGAGACCATCACGCTGAACGAGCGGGCGGACATCATGGCCCTGTTCGGCATGACGCCCTACGCTTGGAAGACGCCCAGGGAAGGAGTCGAGCGCCTGGAGGGGCTGGATTCCCTCGCCACTGAGATCGGGTTCGACATCCACTGCTACCGCAGAATATAAAACGCGGCCCCGGAGCGGAGTTCCGGGGCCGTTTTCCATGTTACTTCCGTTTGAGCAGGGGCACGCCGATCAAGATCAGCACCGGGAACACGATGGCGGGCAGCAGCCCGGCGGCGAGCCGGTTCCCGTTGGCCGCCGCGGCGAAGCCCACCAGCGTCGGTCCGGCGGAGCAGCCCACGTCCCCCGCCAGAGCCATGAGGGCGTACATGGCGGTGCCGGCGGAGGGGAGGCGGGCGGCGGCCGCGCTGAAGGTCCCCGGCCAGAACAGGCCCACCGAGAACCCGCACAGGGCGCAGCCCGCGAGGCTCAACGCCGGAGAGCCGGACAGGGCGGCCAGCAGGTAGCAGCAGACGCACAGCGCCGCGCTGCCCATCATGGCGGCGTGGAGGGGGATGCGGTCGCTGAACTTGGCGTACAGCGCTCTTGAGGTCCCCATCAGCAGGGCGAAGGAGCAGGGGCCGGCCAGGTCGCCCACCGCCTTGCTCACGCGGAGGGCGGACTCGGCGAAGGTGGAGGCCCACTGGCTCATGGCCTGCTCGGACGCGCCGGCGCAGACCATCAGCGCCAGCAGAAGCCAGAACACCTTTTGCCGCAGCAGGTCGCACAGCCGCATGGGCTCGCGGCCCCCGGCCATGGGGAAGATGGGCACCGCGGCGAAGTAGAAGGCGTTGGCGGCGGGGAGAAGAGCCCAAATCAGAGCCAGCACCCGCCAGTTTTCGATGCCGAACAGGGCGAAGAAGCCGGTGGAGAGCAGCACCACCCCCACGTGGCCCCAGCAGTAGAAGGAGTGGAGAAGGCTCATGGCGGCCTCCTTTTTCCTGGTGGGGCAGTTCTCCACGATGGGGCTGATGAGCACCTCGGTGAGGCCGCCGCCGATGGCGTACAGCACCACCGCGCACAGGATGCCGGGATAGGGGGACAGCAGGGAGGGCAGCACGGTCAGCCCCGCCAGGCCCGCGGCGGCGAAGATGTGGGCCGCCACGATACAGCGGCGGACGCCGGCCCGGTCTACGAATTTGGCGGACAGCAGGTCC
>CANQKJ010000260.1 GCA_947624465.1 uncultured Oscillospiraceae bacterium | reverse complement strand
TTTTTCCAGGCTCACGCTTTCCTTCCGGATCTCCCCGAACCGGCTGCGGTAGTTGCGCTCCAGGATGCGCCAGCCGCGGCGCTCCAGAGCGTCCGCCCGCCGGGCGAGCCGCTCCGGCAGGCCGATCTCCTCCAACAGCCGGTAGAGGGCCAGGACCCGGCCCCGGCCTGTTTTGTCGGGATCTTTGCGGAGCGTCTCCAGCGGCGCGATGACCCTCCGGCGGATGGAATCCAGGCGCTCCACCAGCGCCCTCTGCCCGGGGGAGAAGGGCAGTCCGTAGCCCTCCGGGTGCATATCCCAGGGCTTCTCCCTGGTCCAGGTCCCGCCCCGGATATCCCAGGTGAGGACGTAGTTCTCCAGCAGGTCCCGCTCCTCGCCGGTCAGATCGGTGAGGCCGGTCTTGAGGTAGCGGAACAACTCCTCGTAGGGGTAGTCCCCGGCAGCGGCGGCCAGGGCGGAGGTCACCAGGGCCAGGGGCGGCTTTTGCAGCACGTCCTCCATGGCGCTTAAGAATACCGGGATGCCGTACCGGGCGAACACGCTCTCGATCAGCTCCCCGTACCCGTCCAGGCGGCGGGCGCAGACGGCGATGTCCCGGCAGCGATAGCCCTCCTCCCGCAGCAGCCGGAGGACCTGGCCGGCGCACCACTCCACCTCCTGCCGGGGGTCGGCGGCCTTCACGCGGGTGACGGCGCAGTCTCCCTTCCAGGGGGAGACGACCTCCCCGCCGAACAGATTTTCCTCCAGGAACGCCAGGGAGGGGTGCCGGGACAGGGGACGGGAGAGCTGTTCTTCCACAATGAGTAAAGCGTTTTCCCTTGCCAGGCGTTTCAGCCGTCCGGCGCACCGGAGGGCGGGGCGGAAGAGGTCGGAGCCGTCCCTGGGGTCGCACAGCAGGGAGACGGTCACGTTCCCCTGGGCCATAAGCTGGGTGAGGATCCCCTCCTCCTGGGGGGTGAAGTCGGTGAAGCCGTGGACGAACACCGCCATGCCGTCCGCCCAGCGGGAGGCCTTCAACTGCTCCGCCAGCCGGTCCAGCCGGCTCCGGGGGTCGGCGGCGGACTGGCTCTCCAGGCTCTGGTACGCGGCGTAAATGAGCCCCAGGTCCCGCCACTTGTCCCCCTGCCGTCCGCCCAGCTCCTCCCCGGCGGCGATGAGGTCGTCGGGACTCACCCGGTAGCTGCGGCACTCGTCCACCGTGGCCAGCAGGCCGGTGAGGAAGGCCGGCTTCCGGGAGGGGGAGCGGTATACGCTGAGGCTGTCGGCGATCTGCCGCAGGGCGGCGTACATGAGGAGCATCCGGCCCCCGGCGTCCAGCATGGGGGCGGCCCCGCCGCCGCAGGCGTCGGCCAGGCGGCCCGCCAGCCGGGTGAAGGACAGCACCTCGCAGGTCATGGAGGCGGAATTGCCCAGGGCGGCGCACATGGCGCGCTCGCTCTCGTGGGACCACTGCTCGGGCACGATGAGCAGGTTTTTCCGGGCGGTGGACCGGCCCATCCGTTCCAGCAGCTCGCCCAGGGCGTCCTGTCCGCCGCGGTGGTATAACAGGGTCAGCATTGGTGCGCCTCCCAGATCTGCTTCGCCAGCTCCGCCAGCCGCCGCCGCAGCCCGTCCGGCGCAAGCGCCGTCATCTCCGGGCCGAAGGACAGCAGATAGCCGTACAGCCGCCCGTCCTCCTGGAACGCCGCCTCCACCAGCAGGGAGCCGTCGGGCAGGGGGGTGATGCTCTCCCGGTCGAACTCGTCGTAGACCCGGACGGTCGCGGAGGGGGAGAAGCGCAGCCTGGCCTCTACCCGGAACAGGGGCGGGATGTCCCCCTCGGGTTCGATGTCGGGGGGCGTCAGCTTCCGGCGGAAGGGTTCGCCCGGCTCCACCGGGGGCAGGATGCGGCTGAGCCGGAAGAGACGGTAGTCCTCCCGGTCCAGGTCGAACCCCTGGAGATACCACGCCTGCCCCTTGAACACCAGCCGGGCGGGGAGGACGTGCCGCCTCCACGCGCCCTCCTGGGAGGAGGCGTATGAGAAGCGCAGGGCGCGCCGCTCCAGGATGGCCTCCTTGAACTGCCGGAAGGTCCCCCCGTCCCGGTCCGGGCCGCCCCAGCGGGACAGACGGACCCGCAGCCAGTCGGCCTCCTGCCGCGCGAACAGGGCGGACAGCCGGGCCAGCGCCCCCTCGTCGTCCCCGCCGGAGAGGGAGGCCAGGGCGGTGAGGAGCTGCTGCCGCTCCCCGCCGGTCAGGGCGGCCTGATCGGGCGCGCAGCCCTCCAGGAGGGCCACGCCGCCCCCGGCCCCCTGGGCGGTATACACCGGCACCCCGGCGGCGGAGAGGGCGTCCACGTCACGCAGCACGGTGCGGGGGGAGACCCCCAGCTGTTCCGCCAGCTCCCCGGCGGTCATGCGGCCCCGCTCCAAAAGAAGGGACACCAGCCTGAATTGACGATCCGCAGACATGGGAACAGGCCCCCTTTGTCATGTTTTGTCCTATTTTACCATAAAAACGGGCGCTTGAAAAGGGGAAAATAAAACTCCCGGTTCCGATGGAACCGGGAGTTTTCATACCCTTATGCGGTTCAGGCCAGCTTCTCCTTGGCCACGCCGGTGAGCTGGGCAAAGGCGGCCTTGTCGTTGACGGCCATCTCGGCCAGCATCTTGCGGTTGATCTCCACGCCGGCCAGCTTCAGGCCGTG
>CANQKJ010000259.1 GCA_947624465.1 uncultured Oscillospiraceae bacterium | reverse complement strand
CCAGCGGCGTGGACGCCAAGACGCTGGCGGGCATCCTGGGCCACACCAACGCGGCCTTCACCCTGAACACCTATACCCACGTCACCGGCGATATGCAGCGGCAGGCCGCCGTGGTCGTCGGCAGCATCATGCAAGACCTAATCGGAGGCTGATCTATGGCAAAACGCAGAAAAAGAGGCGCCGGCTCCATCCATCTCCGCAAGGACGGGCGCTGGGAGGGCCGGGTGGTCGTCGGCTACGACGAGAAGAACCTGCCCGTCACCAAAAATGTGCTGGCGAAAACCAAGGCGGAGTGCGCCGCCAAACTGAACAAACTCAAGGGATCCCTGGCCCCGCCTGAGCCGGAAACGCCCCGAAGCTCCACGACCTTCGGCGAGTGGATGGACTTCTGGTATCAGAACCACAGCAAACCCAATCTCCGCCCCAAGGCCCAGGACGACTACGAAAACTGCATCTACCAGCATATCCTCCCCGCCCTGGGGAATGTGCCGCTGGACCGGCTCACCGCCGGCGACCTCCAGCAGTTCTACGCCCGGTTGAAGCAGAACGGGCGGCTCCGGGCGGCGGACCGTTACGGCCCCGGCCTGTCCGACCGCATGGTCCGGGCCTGCCACACCCGATGCCGCACGGCGCTGGACCGGGCGGTGAAAGACGGCCTTATCCGCACAAACCCCGCCGCCCACTGTAAACTGCCCTCCCAGACTGTCCGGGAGGTGCAGGTGCTGACCCACGACGAAATGCGGCGATTTCTGATCCAGGCGAAGCAGGAGGACTACTATGAGCTCTTCCTGCTGGAGCTGACCACCGGCATGAGGCGGGGCGAACTGCTGGCCCTCCAGTGGGACGACCTGGACTTCGATACCGGGGAGCTCCATATCCAGCGCCAGGTCTACCGCTCCAAAGGGAAGCTAATCGTCTCCGCCCCCAAGACCAGGGCGTCCGCCCGCACCATCATCCTGCCGCCCGCCATGCTCGGACTGCTGAAAGAGCGGCAGAGCCACACGGACTCCCGCTGGATATTCCCCTCCCCCAAGAAGGACGACTCCCCGCTGGACCCGGCCTCCTGCCGTAAGCGGCTCCAGACCATCCTGGAACACGCCAAATGCAAAAAAGTTCGATTTCATGACTTGCGCCATGTCTTCTCAACGATGGCTTTGGAGAAGGGGATGGATGTGAAGACGCTCTCCGCCGTCATCGGCCACGTCTCCGCCAACACCACCCTGAACATCTACACCCACGTCACCGACGCCATGCGGCAGTCCGCCGCCGACAATATCGACCGGGGCATCGCCAAATGTGAGCCCGCTGCAAAGACAGGCGCCGCCGGCGAGGGCGTGCCCGTCCCAGGCGCCGGAACGCGCCAGAGGCCCGCCTTTGAGCCGTACAAGGGCAAGATCCGCAAGGCCGGGACAGGATGCGTGACCCAGCTCAACGACCATCTGTGGGAGGGCAAGTTCTCCCCCAAGTGGCCGGACGGCAAAAAACATTCCCGCAGCGTCTACGCAAAGACGGAGCGGGAATGTGAAGAAAAGCTGGCGGATCTGATCCGGCAGATGAGGTCGGAGATTGCGCAGGCAAAGCAGCTGGTGGCCGAGGGGCGTCCCTGCGAGGCCGCGGCGCTGGCAAATACCAAAAGCGCGAGGGGGATGAGGCAAGGTATAGTGTAAAGGGTGAATGTAAGTTAATTGGGCTGTTCTGCCAAGGACGGCAAAGTCAGCGTCCATTTGGCGATTTGTCTCCTGTCACTTGATCCCAAGGCCGTCCGCCCACGCCATCACATCTTCGGCAGAGGCCCCGGCGGAAAAGCGGTGGCCGTCAAGCCAAGTGGCTCCGCTGGCGGCGGAGCGCAGGGCCGAATCGCTGTCCCCAAATCTGCTGCTGCCCGAGGTGCAAAACGGGATGATCGTCTTGCCGGAGAAATCGTAGCTCTCGATAAAGGTACTCATGATTTTCGGGGCTTCGCCCCACCAGATAGGATAGCCGAGGAACACGACGTCATACTGCTCCATGTTGTCCACCGTGCCAGAGATGGCGGGGCGGGCCGTGCTGTCGTTTTGCTCCCGATTGGCCCGACAGTCGCTGTTATAATCCAGATCCTCGTCCGTATAGGGCTGCTCCGGCACGATCTCATAGAGGTCAGCGCCGAGCCCATCGGCCAGCTTTTGCGCCACGCCCTCGGTGTTGTTGGTGGCGGAGAAATAGGCCACAAGGATCTTGCTGCCAGTCGGCTCTTGGCGCGGTTCAGAGGCAGCGCCGTCCGGCGCTGTGTCCGGCGTTTCACTGGGCCGCTGGCTTTCATTCCCCATTTCAGAGGGCACTTTGGTCTCATCCGGCGTTTGCGTGGCCGCCGTACTGTTTTGAGGCGGTTCGGCGCCGCCGGCGGTCCCGGTTTCCCCGGCGCAGGCCGCGAGGGACAGTACCATCAGAACCGCCAGTAAAATCGCTGTGATCCTTTTCATCTCATTCTGCCTCGTTCCAAACCTCTTTTGCCAGTCTGAACACCGCCCACGCCTTGGGCCAGCCCACGTAGAAGCCCACATGGGTCACAATGGCGGCGATCTCCGCTCTCGTCACACCGTGGGCCTTGGCATTTTCCAGGTGGTAGGTCAGGGACGAATCGGTGATCCCGGAACTCATCAGCGCCACCACAGTGATGATGCACCGGGTTTTCAGGTCGATGTCGGGGTTGTTCCAGTT
>CANQKJ010000258.1 GCA_947624465.1 uncultured Oscillospiraceae bacterium | reverse complement strand
CCTCGCCGGCGTCCGGCGTCTCGGGCAGTTCCACGGGGATGGGCGTGGGCTCCGGGGTGGGTTCGGGCGTCGGCTCAGGGGCGGGCGTTGGGGTCGGCTCCGGGGTCGGAGTGGGTCCCGGTGTGGGTGTGGGCGTGGGCGTGGGTATGGGAGTGGGAGCGGGCGTGAGGGTGGGGGTAGGCATCCCACCGCCCAGAGTGGTGGGCTCCGGGTCAGAGGCCGTGCCCCGCGCGGCCCGGAGGACCGTCAGCGCCGCGCAGATCAGCAAAAGGGCGGCCAGCAGGCCGCAGATCACACGAACGCGCATGAAAGCCCTCCCTTCCAAAACAGGTTTGTCCGCGCCGCGGCACAGCGCCGGAACGGCGTCCAAAAAATACGCGGCTCCGGCGGAGGATCCGCCCTTTCATGGGAAACGCCACTCCGGCTGCCCGAAGCGGCGTTCCGAATTTCCTCCAAAGCGCATCGCTGAATCACCTGTGTGTATTCTATCACGTCGTGTCGAAAAAGGGAACAGGAATTTTCCCGCGCGGCCCCTCCGCGTCCGCCGGTTTTGGGCGGCGCGCCGGCCCCGCTTGTCCCACGCCTCAACGCCATTACACATGAACCGCACTAATTTTCAAGCGATGCGGGAAAACGGTACAAATTTTCCGCAAAAACCACCGATAAACGGGGCAAACGGCAAAAGCGGTATGTGGAGGGCCCGGCCATCCAGCGGGCCGCCATAGACCACTTGAACGGGCGGGCTGAATCCCCTTGCTTTTTCGCGCTCCGTGGTTTATGATGGAGTTGTCTGAAAATCGCGGAAAAATGAGGTGGCACGATGAAGAAGATCTCCTTTGGCGCCATGCCCAACGGCGCCCCGGTGGAGCAGTACACACTGACCGACGGAACGCTCTCCTGCGATATCATCACCTACGGAGGGGCGCTCCGGGCCCTGCGGGTCCCCGGCCGGGACGGACAGACGGTGGACGTGCTGCTGGGCTTTGATACCCTGGAGGACTATCTGTCCCACGACAAGTATCTGGGCGCCCTGGTGGGCCGGTACGCCAACCGTATCGGCGGGGCCTCCTTCGATCTGAACGGCGTCCGCTGTTCCCTGCCCGCCAACGACGGGGCCAACCACCTCCACGGCGGCCCAAAGGGCTATTTCTCCAGGCTTTGGACGGTGGAGGCGGCGGGAGACAGCTTCCTCACCCTCACTCTGGACAGCCCCGACGGGGAGGAGGGCTACCCCGGCCATCTGACCGTCCGGGTCACCTACCGGCTGGAGGAGAACGGACTGACCATCGCCTACCGGGCCAAGGCGGACCGGGACACCCTCTGCAATCTCACCAACCACGCCTACTTCAACCTCAGCGGCCACGACAGCGGCCCGGTGTCCGACCAGACCATCCAGATCTTCGCGGGGCGCTACACCCCCACCGACGCCGGCTCCATCCCCACCGGGGAGCTGGCCCCCGTGGACGGCACCCCCATGGACCTTCGGCGGCCCGTCCCCATGGGCGGGCACTGGGACGACGACTTCCCGCAGCTGGTCCTCGCCGGCGGCTACGACCACAACTGGGTGCTGGACGGCGCTGAGGGCTCCCTGCGCACCGCCGCCAGGGCGGCCAGCCCCAGGACGGGGATCGTTTTGGAGGTGCTGACCGACCTGCCCGGCGTCCAGTTCTACTCGGGCAACTACCTGGACGGCTGCCCCGCCGGCAAGGGAGGCGCCCCCTACGGCAGGCGCTGGGGCTTCTGCCTGGAGACCCAGTTCTTCCCCGACAGCCCCCACCACCCCGGCTTCCCCTCCGCGGTGCTGCGGGCCGGAGAGGTCTGGGAACACACCACGGCGCTGCGCTTCTCCCTGCGCTGACAGACGCCGGAAGCGGATTTTTCCGAAAGGATGATGGGCTTTATGACGGAAAACCAGAAGAAACAGCTCCAGATTGCGGCCTGCCGGGTGCGCATGGGGATCGTCGAGGGCACCCACGCGGCCAAGGCCGGCCACCCCGGCGGCAGCCTGTCCGCCGCCGATATGTTTGCCTACCTGTACTTCAAAGAGCTGAACATCGACCCGGCGGACCCGAAGAATCCCGACCGGGACCGGTTCGTGCTGTCCAAGGGGCACACCGCGCCGGGGCTGTACGCCGCTCTCGCCAACCGGGGCTTCTTCCCGGTGGAGGACTTAAAGACTCTCCGGCAGATCGGCAGCTACCTCCAGGGGCACCCCAACATGGACACCGTGCCCGGTGTGGATATGTCCACCGGCTCTCTGGGCCAGGGGATCTCCGCCGCCTGCGGCATGGCCCTGGCCGCCAGGCACATGGGCAAGGCCTGCCGGGTCTACACCCTGCTGGGGGACGGCGAGATCGAGGAGGGCGAGGTCTGGGAGGCCCTGATGTTCGCCCACCACTACAAGCTGGATAACCTGTGCGTCATCATCGACAACAACGGGCTCCAGATCGACGGCCCTGTGACGGAGGTCATGAGCTCCTATCCCATCCCGGACAAGCTGAGGGCCTTCGGGTTTGAGGTGGCCGAGATCGACGGCCACGACTTCGGCCAGATGGAGGCGGTCTTTGCCAAAGCAAAGGAGACCAAGGGGGTGCCCTTCGCCATCGTGATGCACACCACCAAGGGCAAGGGGGTCAGCTACATGGAGGACCAGGTGGGCTGGCACGGCAAGGCCCCCAACGACGAGGAATACGAGCAGGCCATGGGCGAATTGAGGGCCCAGCTGGCCGGATTGGAGGCGGAGTGAGATGGCGGAC
>CANQKJ010000257.1 GCA_947624465.1 uncultured Oscillospiraceae bacterium | reverse complement strand
CGACGCGGATGGGACTTGAACCCACGACCTCCGGCGTGACAGGCCGGCGTTCTAACCAACTGAACTACCGCGCCACAGAACGTCCTCCCGAAGGAGTGGTGGGAACAACAGGGCTCGAACCTGTGACCCCTTGCTTGTAAGGCAAGTGCTCTCCCAGCTGAGCTATGCTCCCTCGAAGCCCTGCCGCTTGTCAGACGGCGTTTGCTATTATAGCAAAGAGAGGGTGGAAATGTCAATAAGGAATTTTGAAAAATTTACGGGAAATCGGGACCGGCTTTTGGTGGGGAGGAGAGGGCCTCAGCCCTCCGCCTCCGCGATGAGCTTTTGCAGGTCCTCCGCCGAGAACCGGTAGACCTTGTCGCAGAACTGGCAGGAGACCTCCGCGCCGTTCTGCTCGTCGATGAGGGAGCGCAGCTCCCGGGCGCCCATGCTGATGAGGGCGCGGCTCACCCGCTCCTCCGAGCAGTAGCAGCGGTACTCCACCGGAGCGGTCTCCAGCACCTCCAGCTCGAAGTCCCGCAGGGCCTCTTTCAGCAGGTCCAGGGGGTCCATGCCCGCGTCCAGCCGGGCGGACACCGGCCCCAGCCTGGCCACCCCCTGTTCGATGGCGCTGATGACGCTTTCATCCGCGCCGGGCAGAAGCTGGATCAGATACCCTCCCGCGGCCTTGACGGTCTGGTCCAGGTCGATGAGCACCCCCAGGGCACAGGCGGTGGGGATCTGCTCGCTCTCCACAAAGTAGGCGGCCACGTCCTCGGCGATCTCGCCGCTGACCAGCCCCACCGAACCCACATAAGGGTCCTTCAGGCCGATGTCACGGATGACGGTCAACTCTCCGTCCCGTCCCACGGCGGCCCCCACGTCCAGCTTGCCCCGGGCCTTCCGGGGCACGTCCACGGCGGGATCCTGCACATAGCCCCGCACGTTGCCCATGCTGTCCGACACGGCGGTGAGGGACCCTAACGGCCCGCCGCCCTTCACCCGCAGGGTGACGGAGGCGTTGTCCTCCTTCATGACGGCCCCCATCATGGAGGCGGCCATGAGCAGCCGGCCCAGGGCGGCGGCCGCCACCGGCCAGCAGTCATGGATGGCCCTGGCCCGCTCCACCAGAGCGGTGCCGGAGATGGCCATGGCCTTGACGGGGGCGTTTTTCGCGATGACGCGGACGATCTGGTCCATAGAAATGCTCCTTTTACGGTTTCACGGCGGCGAAGAAGATGCGCTCCGCGCCCTCCTGAGGCGGCCTCATGGTCTTGTCGCCGTAGACGTTTACAGCGGGGAAGCCCGCCTCGCGCAGATATCCTATCAGCTCCTCCGGCGCATAGGCGTACTCCTGGTGGTACTCGCTCGCCCGGTCCCAGGTCCCGTCGGACCGGAGGGAGAACAGGTCGATCCCATAGCCGCAGACCCGGCGTTTCGGTGACCACTCGCCCCGCCAGAGGCACAGCAGGTCCTCCCGCTCATCCACATAGGTCTGTCCGCCCGCCGCCTCCAGGGCCAGAGGGGTTTTGGCGTCGAACAGGAACAGGCCGCCGGGGGCGAGGGACTCGTATACCCGCCGGAAGGTCCGCCTGAGGGCGGCGGGCCGGGTCACATAGTTGACGCTGTCCAGGCAGCAGACGATCGCGTCGGTCGGCTCGGGCAGCCTCAGCCGGGACATATCCCGGCACACCAGGGCCACGTCCAGCCCCTCGCATTTTTGGGCGGCGGCGGACAGCATCTCCGGGGACAGGTCCATGGCGGTGACCTGATAGCCCCGCTTTGCCAGCAGGGCGGCCAGGGTGCCGGTGCCGCAGGCCAGCTCCGCCACCGAGCGGACAGGCCGTTTCAGCCGCCGGAAGTGCCGCTGGATGTAGTCCGCCCACTTTTTGTAGTCCACGTCCCCGGTGAGGCGGTCGTAGTGCTCCGCCAGGGCGGTGTAGGAGCCGGTCATCCTTTCAGGCGGGGCAGGACGGCCCGGTAGCCGTCGGCGCCGTACTGGAGCGCCCGGTTCACCCGGCTGATGGTGGCGCTGGAGGCGCCGGTGCGCTGGAGGATGTCGTTGTAGATCAGCCCCTGGTCCAAAAGCTGGGCCACCTCAAGCCGCTGGGCCATGGCCCGCAGCTCGGAGACGGTGCACAGGTCCTCAAAAAAGGCGCCGCACTCCTCCTCGTTTTTCAGAGAGAGGATGGCCTTGTAGAGCAGGGCGCGGCGGCCCTCGTCCTTTTGCATGGTGGGTTCCCCCTATCTTTAGTATCGCGGGCTGTTGTTTGCAGAGATGATTCTACCACTTTCGCACGTGAAAGTAAAGGACGAATTCTGTGCAGAGCGGATAAAAACACTTGCGTCCGGAGGAAAAGTCACATATAATAATAGCGCTGTGTCCGCCGGAAAAGGCAAACCGCGCCGCGGTTGCGAATCCCGGCGGGCGGAGGTATCAAATATGGTAAAAGCGATCGTGGGCGCCAACTGGGGCGACGAGGGCAAGGGCAAGATCACCGACCTGCTGGCCGAGCGGTCCGACGTGGTGGTCCGCTTCCAGGGCGGGGCCAACGCCGGCCACACCATCATCAACGACTACGGCCGGTTCGCCCTGCACATCCTGCCCTCCGGCATCTTCTATCCCCATGTGACCAACGTCATCGGCAACGGCGTGGCCCTGGACATCTCCAAGCTGGCCGCCGAGCTGGACGACATCACCGGGCAGGGGGTCCCCGCCCCCAACCTGATCGTGTCCGAGCGGGCCCAGCTCCTCATGCCCTACCACGTCCTCCAGGACGGGTACGAGGAGGAGCG
>CANQKJ010000256.1 GCA_947624465.1 uncultured Oscillospiraceae bacterium | reverse complement strand
TCGGTGAGCCAGGTCACCGGCATGGGCCAGGCCAACGCCTCCGCCCTGTGCAAGAAGCTGGAGGAGGCGGGCTATCTCACCCGGGTGCGGAGCCAGGCGGACCGCCGGGTGGTGAACCTGTCCCTCACCGAGGCGGGCCGGGGGGCGGTGGACCGTTTCCGCCGGGGCATCGACCGGTATGTGTCCCTGCTGGACGGCGTGCCCAGGGAGCAGAAGGAGGCCCTGGCGCGGGGCGTCCAGGCGGCGGAGGCGATCCTGGACTATCTCTACGAACAGGGCAAAGGAGAATGAGCCATGCTGAAGCTCTCTCATATCACGAAACAGTACCGGCTGGGCGACAACACCATCGACGCCCTGCGGGGCATCGACCTGGAGTTCCGGGAGAACGAATTCGTCTCCATCCTGGGACCCTCCGGCTGCGGCAAGACCACCACCCTGAACATCATCGGCGGCCTGGACCGGTACACCAGCGGCGACCTCATCATCAACGGCCGCTCCACCAAAGAGTACAAGGACAGCGACTGGGACGCCTACCGCAACCACTCCATCGGCTTCGTGTTCCAGAGCTATAACCTGATCTCCCACCAGACGGTGCTGGCCAATGTGGAGCTGGCGCTGACGCTGGCGGGGGTGTCCCGCGCCGAGCGCCGCCGCCGGGCCATCGACGCCCTGGAGCGGGTGGGGCTGGGGGACCAGTTGGATAAGCTGCCCTCCCAGATGTCCGGCGGCCAGATGCAGCGGGTGGCCATCGCCCGGGCCCTCATCAACGACCCGGACATCCTCCTGGCCGACGAGCCCACCGGCGCGCTGGACAGCGAGACCTCGGTGCAGGTGATGGCCCTGCTGAAAGAGGTGGCCCGGGACCGGCTGGTCATCATGGTCACCCACAACCCGGAGCTGGCGGAGGAGTACTCCACCCGCATCGTCCGGCTGAAGGACGGCCTGGTCATCGACGACTCCAACCCCTACCGCTCCGAGGCGGAGGCCCCCCTCCTCACCGGCAGGGAGGCCAGGACGGGCAAAAAGCCCTCCATGTCCTTCCTCACCGCCCTGTCCCTGTCCCTGACCAATCTGCGGACCAAGATGGGGCGCACCGTCCTCACCGCCTTCGCCGGGTCCATCGGCATCATCGGCATCGCCCTGATCCTGGCCCTGTCCACCGGCATCAACAACTATATCAACAAGGTGCAGGAGGACACCCTGTCCTCCTACCCCATCACCATCCAGGCGGAGACCACCGATATGTCCGCCCTGCTGGCCGGCTTCATGGAGGCCAGGGAGGACGCCTGGTCCGGGGAGCGGGATCCCGACCGGGTATACTCCTCCACCGTCATGTTCGACATGATGAACTCCATGGTCAACGCCCAGACCCAGACCAACAACCTGGAGGCATTCCGGGCCTGGCTGGAGGCCGGGGGCGGCGGCATCAAAGACATCGCCCACGTCGACTACGATTACGACTTTGACTTCGACTTCTACACCACCGACGAGGACGGGGTCATCCTCAAGTGCGACGTGATGTCCCTCATGGAGTCCGCCATGGGCTCCATGTTCGGCGGGGACTACTCCTCCTACTTCTCCTCCTCCATGGGGTCCATGTACTCCAACATGGACGTGTGGAACGAGCTGCTGGCCGGGGACGGGGACGAGCTGATCTCCCAGCAGACGAAGGATCAGTACGAGCTGCTCTACGGCCGCTGGCCGGAGCGCTATGACGAGGTGGTTCTTTTCGTCAGCCCCAGCAACGAGATCTCCGACCTGATGCTGTACGCCCTGGGCCTCATGCCCTCCGACCAGATGGACCAGGTCATGACCGACATGATGAATGGCAAAGAGGTGGAGACCGACAAGCGGAGCTGGACCTATGAGGAGCTGGCGGACATCTCCTTCAAGCTGATCCTCCCGGCGGAGTACTGGCAGTACGACGCCGCCTCCGGCGCCTACACCGATATGTCCGCCACCGACGCGGGCATGGACTACCTCTACAACAGCGACGACGTGGGCCTCCGGCTGAAGGTGGCCGGGGTGGCCCGGGCCCTGCCCGACACCAACGGCCGCGCCTCCGGCTCCATTGGCTACACCAGCGCCCTCACCGACTGGGCCATCGAGACCACCGGCGGCATGGAGATCGTGCAAAAGCAGCTGGACGACCCCGACACCGACGTGTTCACCGCCCTGCCCTTCCCCACCGAGGACGACGTGGAGCCCACCGACGCCGAAAAGGGGAAGGCCGTCGCGGAATACCTGTCCGGCCTGTCCACCCTGGAAAAGGCGGAGGCCTATATCGACGTGATGAGCCAGCCCTCTCAGGAGTACGTGGACGGCGTGGTGGACGGACAGATGGCCGATATGACCCGGGAGTCCATCGAGGAGATGATCCTGGAGCAATACGCCGACGAGATGGGGGTGGACGCGGAGACCATCCGGTCCTACATCGCCGATATGAGCGACGAGGAGCTGTTCGACCGGGTCCGGGAGGCCATTGAGAACGCCGTGGCCCAGCAGTATGCCGCCGCCGTGGCCCAGCAGCTCTCCGCCCTGCCCACCGACCAGCTGGCCGCCCTGCTGGACGAGGCCCTGGAGGGCGCGGGCGAGGACAATGACGCCGAGGACAGCGAGGCCGGCGGGGACGACGGCGCCGCCGCCCCCCTGGCCGCCGCCCGGGCCCAGGCCGGGAGCGTGACCGCTCTGAACGCCTCCTCCATCACAAAGCTGGCGGTCCGCACCCTGTCGGCGGTCCCGTCGGCGGGACCCGCCCCCCCCCCCGCGGCCTCCGCCGCCCCCC
>CANQKJ010000255.1 GCA_947624465.1 uncultured Oscillospiraceae bacterium | reverse complement strand
GACAAGATGAAGATCTGCGCCTTCCTCTGGACCTACTACGGCTACCCCAACTCCAACTACGAGGGGGTCAACGTGGAGGTCATGCGCTACCGCAACGGCCACATCATGGCCCGGGACGAGCGGGAGCGGGGCGCCCTGCCCGACGTGGACTACGTGGCCGGCGTGCCCGACTCCGGCGTGCCCCACGCCATCGGCTACGCCAACGAGAGCGGCGTCCCCTTCGCCCGGCCCTTCGTCAAATACACCCCCACCTGGCCCCGGTCCTTCATGCCCGCCAACCAGACCACCCGCAACCAGGTGGCCAAGATGAAGCAGATCCCCGTGCCCGAACTCATCGAGGGCAAAAAGCTGCTGTTCGTGGACGACTCCATCGTCCGGGGCACCCAGCTCAGGGAGACGGTGGAGTTCCTCTACGCCAGCGGCGCGAAGGAGGTCCATATGCGCTCCGCCTGCCCGCCCATCATGTACGGCTGCAAGTTTCTGAACTTCTCCCGCAGCAACTCCGATATGGAGCTCATCGCCCGCAGGACCGTCCAGGAGCTGGAGGGGGACGAGGGCCAGAAGCATCTGGAGGAGTACTCCGACGTGCGCACGGAGCGGGGCCAGTGCCTGCTCAAGTCCATCCGGGAAAAGCTGGGCTTCGACTCCCTGGGCTATCAGTCCCTGGACGGCCTGCTGGAGGCCATCGGCATCGACCGGGACAAGGTCTGCACCTACTGCTGGAACGGCAAAGAGTAAACTGGAGGTTTTACCATGGAAAACTCCCATTCCGCGTCCTACGCCGCCGCCGGGGTGGACGTCACCGCCGGGTATGAGGCGGTGCGCCGCATCAGGCCCATGGTGGAGTCCACCTATATCCCCGGCGTCATGGGCACCATCGGCGGCTTCGGCGGCCTGTTCGCCCCCGAGTTCGCCGGCATGAAAAAGCCGGTGCTGGTCTCCGGCACCGACGGCGTGGGCACCAAGCTCCGCATCGCCCAGCTCATGGACAAACACGACACCATCGGCATCGACTGCGTGGCCATGTGCGTCAACGACATCGTATGCGGCGGGGCCGCCCCCCTGTTCTTCCTGGACTACATCGCCTGCGGCAAAAACGACCCGGCGCGCATCGCCGAGATCGTGGCCGGCATCGCCGAGGGCTGCCGCCAGGCCGGGTGCGCCCTGGTGGGCGGCGAGACCGCCGAGCATCCCGGCATGATGGCCGACGACGACTACGACGTGGCCGGCTTCTCCGTGGGGCTGGTGGACGAGGAGAAGATCATCGACGGCAAAAAACTGGCGGAGGGAGACGCCCTCATCGGCCTGGCCTCCTCCGGGGTCCACTCCAACGGGTTCTCCCTGGTGCGGAAGGTCCTGGACGTGGAGCGCGCCGATTTGCGGGCCCCCGTGCCCGCGCTGGGCGGCCAGTCCCTGGGCGAGGCTCTGCTGGCCCCCACCCGCATTTACGTGAAGGCCGTCAAGGCCCTGCTGGGCGCCGGGGTGGATATCCACGCGGTGAGCCACATCACCGGCGGCGGGTTCTATGAGAACGTGCCCCGAATGATGGCCGACGGCCTCACCGCCCGCATCGACGTAAAGAGCTTCCCCCGCCCCGCCATCTTCGATCTGATCCAGAAGGCCGGGGACATCCCCACCCGGGATATGTACAATACCTTCAATATGGGCGTGGGCATGATCCTGGCCGTCCCCGCGGACCAGGCGGAGGCCGCTCTGGCCGCCGCCAAAGCGGCCGGCGAGACCGCGTATGTCATCGGCTCGGTGGTCAGAGGCGGCGAGGGCGTGGAACTGGTATGAAAAAGATCGCCGTGCTGGTGTCCGGTGGCGGCACCAATCTCCAGGCCCTCATCGACGCCCAGGGCCGGGGCGAGATCGTAAACGGGCAGATCGCCGCCGTCATCGCCTCCAAGCCGGGGGCATACGCCCTGGAGCGGGCCGCCAGGGCCGGCATCCCCGGCTATGTGATGGCCCGGAAGGACTGGCCCGACAGCCGCGCCTACACCGTGGCCCTGCGGGACAGGCTGAAAGAGCTGGACATCGACCTGGTGGTGCTGGCGGGCTTCATGATCATCCTCACCGAGGAGCTGGTGGAGGCCTATCCCAACGCCATTTTGAACGTCCACCCCGCCCTGATCCCCTCCTTCTGCGGGGAGGGGTTCTACGGCCTCCACGTCCACGAGAAGGCCCTGGAGTACGGGGTGAAGGTCTCCGGCGCCACGGTCCACTTCGTCAGCGCGGAGTGCGACGGCGGGCCCATCGTGCTGCAAAAGGCCGTCCCCGTGGAGGAAAACGACACCCCGGAGACCCTCCAGCGCCGCATCATGGAGCAGGCGGAGTGGAAACTGCTGCCCAGGGCCGTGTCCCTGTTCTGCCAGGACAGACTGCGAGTTGAGGGCAGGACCGTTCACATCTTAGACTGAGGAGGAATCTGATATGATCGACCTGAATCAATACCTGCGGGACACCGCCTACCCCGGTCGGGGCATCGTGCTGGGCCGGACGGCGGACGGCAAAAAGGCCGCCGTCGCCTACTTCATCATGGGCCGCAGCGAGAACAGCCGCAACCGGGTGTTCGAGGCCACCGAGGACGGCATCCGCACCAAGGCCTTTGACGAGAGCAAGATGACCGACCCCAGCCTCATCATCTACCACCCGGTGCGGAACATGGGCCCCGTGATGACCATCGTCACCAACGGCGACCAGACCGACACCATCCGGGACGCCATCCGGGAGGGCCACTGCTACCGCCACGCCCTGACCACGCGCACCTTTGAGCCGGACGGCCCCAACTGGACCCCCCGCATCTCCGGCGTGGTCAAGCCCGACGGCTCCTACAACCTGTCCATCCTGAAGTCCCTGGACG
>CANQKJ010000254.1 GCA_947624465.1 uncultured Oscillospiraceae bacterium | reverse complement strand
CCCCAGATGATCGAGGACTTTGACTGCTACTTTTTCCTGGCCGATCTGCACACCATCACCGTGCGGCAGGATCCGGCCGCCCTGCGCAAGCAGACGCTGACCCTGCTGGCCACCTATATCGCCTGCGGTCTGGACCCGGAAAAGTGTACCCTGTTCATCCAGTCTCACGTCCACCAGCACGCCGAGCTGGGCTGGGTGCTGAACTGCTACGCCATGTTCGGGGAGCTGTCCCGCATGACCCAGTTCAAGGACAAGTCCGCCAAGCACGCGGAGAACGTCAACGGCGGCCTGTTCACCTATCCCTGCCTGATGGCGGCGGACATCCTGCTCTATCAGCCGGACTTTGTGCCGGTGGGGGAGGACCAGCGGCAGCACGTGGAGCTGTGCCGGAACATCGTGCAGCGGTTCAATGGCATTTACGGCGACGTGTTCAAGATGCCGGAGCCCTATATCCAAAAGGTGGGCGCCCGCATCATGTCCCTGAACGCCCCGGAGAGCAAGATGTCCAAGTCCCAGCCCGACGGCTGTGTGTTCCTGCTGGAAAAGCCGGAGGACATCGCCCGGAAGTTCAAGCGGGCGGTGACCGACAGCGATACGGAGAACTGCGTCCGCTACGACTTGGAGCACAAGCCCGGCGTGGCCAATCTGATCCAGATCTACGCCGCCGCCACCGGCAAGACCTTTGAGGACGTGGAGCGGGAGTTCGCCGGCTGCGGCTATGGCAAGTTCAAGCCCGCCGTGGGCGAGGCGGTCATCGAGACCCTGCGGCCCATCCGGGAGGAGACCGAGCGCCTGCTGAAGGACAAGGCCTATCTGGAGGGCGTCTACCGCGCCGGCGCGGAGAAGGCCTCCTATGCGGCGGAAAAGACGCTGCGGAAGGTCTACAAAAAGATCGGTTTCCTCCAGAGATAAGACTGCTCAAAGGAGCGCGTTTCCATTGGATATACTGTTTTTGACAACTGATACACAGCCCCAGAACGTTATCTGGTATCTCCGGGGCGGCGGGGTCTGGCAGGTGCTGCTGGCCCTGCTCATCGCCGCGGTGGTGGCCTTTGCCGCCACCCCGCTGGTGAAGGTCCTGTCGGTGAAGTGGGGCGCCATCGACGTGCCCAGGGACGGCCGCCGTATGCACGACCATCCCATCCCCCGGATGGGAGGCCTGGCCATCTTCCTGGGCTTTTTGGTGGCCGTCCTCCTGCTGGTGCCACTGGACGGCGCCAAGAAGGGGATGCTGCTGGGTGCCGTGGTCATCGTGATCCTGGGCGTGTTCGACGACAAGTACGCCCTGCCCGCCAGGCTGAAGTTCGTGGTGCAGATCGCGGCCGCACTCATCGCCGCTTTTGCCGGGAACCGGGTCACGGTGCTGTCCAACCCCTTCAGCGGCGACTCCGTGTGGCAGCTGGGCTGGCTCAGCTGGCCGGTGACCATCATCTGGATCGTGGCGGTGACCAACGCCGTCAATCTCATCGACGGGCTGGACGGCCTGGCCTGCGGGGTGTCCACCATCAGCTCCCTGTCCATGCTGGTCATCGCCCTGCTGGTCACCGAGATGGACGTGGCCGTGGTGATGGCCGCTCTGGCCGGGGCCTGCATCGGCTTTCTGCCCTTCAATTTCAATCCCGCCAAGATCTTCATGGGGGACACCGGCGCCACCTTCCTGGGGTACATCATGGCCACCATGTCGGTCCAGGGGATGTTCAAGATGTATGGCCTGATCTCCTTCGTGGTGCCCTTCCTGGTGCTGGGCCTGCCCATTTTCGACGTGACCTTCGCCGTGTTCCGCCGCATCGCCCACGGCCAGAGTCCCATGACCCCCGACCGGGGCCACATCCACCACCGGCTCATCGACATGGGGTTCACCCAGAAGCAGGCGGTGGGGGTGCTCTATCTGGTGTCCGTTATCCTGGGCCTGTCCGCGGTGGTGCTCACGGTGACCAATGTGTCCCGCTGGGCGCTGTTCCTGATCGCGGTGGGCATCGCGGCCCTGGTGGCGTGGCAGATCTTCCGCAGCCACGAGAGGTCCATGGAGAAAAATCCGGCCCACCAGCAGCCGGAGGCGCCGCCCCCTCAGGAGGAGAGGGACGCTTCCGCCCTTCCGGAGGAGGAGAAGGTCTCTGCCGCCATTTCGGAGGAGGGGGATGTCCCCTCCGCCCCGCCGGAGGAGGAGAGGGACGATGGATAAGCTGAAGGTGATGACCATCTTCGGCACCCGCCCGGAGGCCATCAAAATGGCCCCTCTGGTGCGGGAGCTGGAGGGCCGGAGCGAGATCGAGAGCCTCTGCTGCGTCACCGCCCAGCACCGGCAGATGCTGGACAGCGTGCTGGAGATCTTCCACCTGACCCCCCAGTTCGACCTGGACATCATGGAGCCCAGACAGACCCTCTCCACCATTACCAGCAAGTGCCTGCTGGGGCTGGAGAAGGTGTTTCGGGAGGTCCGGCCCGACCTGGTGCTGGTCCACGGGGACACCTCCACCACCTTTGCCGGGGCGCTGGCTGCCTACTACCAGCAGATCGCCGTCGGCCACGTGGAGGCCGGCCTGCGCACCTGGGACAAGTACTCCCCCTTCCCGGAGGAGATGAACCGCTCCATGGTGGGCAGGCTTGCCGACCTCCATTTCTGCCCCACCGAGGCCAACCGGCGCAATCTGGCCGCGGAGGGGATCACCCGCGGGGTATATGTCACCGGCAACACTGTGATCGACGCGCTGAATACCACGGTGCGCAAGGAACACTCCTTTACAACGAAGGAGCTGAATGAGCTGGACTATGAAAACAAGAAGCTCCTTGTGGTCACCTGCCACCGGCGGGAGAACTACGGGGAGCCCATGGAGCAGATCATGTCGGCCCTCCGCCAGGTGGCGGAG
>CANQKJ010000253.1 GCA_947624465.1 uncultured Oscillospiraceae bacterium | reverse complement strand
CGCTGGAATAGACCAGCATCCCGCCGGGGCAGTTCATGGGCTTGATGGCGAAGTCGGTGTCGTCGATGACGGTGGTATACATATTGTTCTTGTAGTGGTCCCAGTGGCCGGAGCGCTCCCAGAGCTGCCGGTTCAGCATGATGGGGGTGGAGATCTCCACATAGCCGTATTTCTTGTGGACCTGCCGCCAGTAGTCGATGAGGGTGTTTTTCAGCACCATGCCCTTGGGCAGGAAGAAGGGGAAGCCGGGACCCTCGTCCATCAGCAGGTACAGGCCCAGCTCCTTGCCCAGCTTGCGGTGGTCCCGCTTTTTGGCCTCCTCGATGCGGGCCAGATACTCGTCCAGCTCCTCCTTTTTGGGAAAGGCCACGCCGTAGATGCGCTGGAGGGTCTCCCGGCTGGAGTCCCCCCGCCAGTAGGCGGCGTTGCAGGCGGTGAGCTTGATGGCGTTGCCCTTGATGCGGCCGGTGGAGTCCAGGTGGGGGCCGGCGCACAGGTCGGTGAACTCGCCCTGTTTGTAGAAGCTGATGACCGCGTCCTCAGGCAGGTCGTTGATGAGCTCCACCTTGTAGGGTTCGCCCTTTTCCTCCATGAACCTGACGGCCTCGGCCCGGGGCAGCTCGAACCGCTCCAGCTTCAGCTTCTCCTTGCAGATCTTCCGCATCTCGGCCTCCAGCTCGCTGAGCTGGTCCTCGGTAAAGGGGGCGGGGGTGTCGAAGTCATAGTAGAAGCCGTTTTCGATGGCGGGGCCGATGGCCAGCTTGACCTCCGGGTGGAGGCGCTTCATGGCCTGGGCCAGCACGTGGGAGCAGGTGTGCCAATAGGTCTTGCGGTACTGCTCGTTTTCAAAGGTGTACAGGTTTTCGTCGGACATAACAATTCCTCCTTTTCGATGGGGGGAAACGAAAAACGCCTCGCCCCTGGTCTCAGGGGTGAGGCGCTGATGACGCTCCACGGTTCCACCCTGCTTGCGGGACCTGTCCCGCCGCTTTGTGACCGCTGTAACGGGCGGACCCGTCCCGCTCGTCGCGGGCGGCTCGGGAGCGGTGGGCTTCGCGTTCCCCGCGGGGCGCTTTCACCATGCGCGTCCCTCTCTGGGCGGTTCCGGCGGGCCCTTCTCCGTCATGGCCGGTTTGACGGGGATAGTGTATCACCGGGGAAGGGGTTTGTCAAGCGGGCAAAGCGGGGGATTTTCGCCGGGAAATTGACAAAATTCAAACCGCTTGCTATAATTTTGGCGAGACGCCGCAGGGAACGGCGAGTGGCCAGCTACGCTACCCCGAAAGGGGGTGTTTCCATGCCGATTACTTTGACCTTTCACGTGAAGGGATTCACCGTGACGATCACTGTAAAACGCAGAAACCGCCACTCCGACAAGTGACGGTTTCTTGGTTTTTACTAAGTTTACCTCATTGAGCTGACCGCTTACCGGCGGCGTCTCTCTATAATCTATTATACCTCCGGTGGACGATTTGTCAAGGGCAAATCTCCAGCGGGGGTTGTCCGTCCTCGGAAATGTAGACCTCCTCGGCCTCCCGCTGGGCAGACATGAGGCGCAGTTTGGCGGCGGGGTAATCACGGTCCTCCATCAAGTTCAGCGCGTCGGTGATGGCGTTGAACAGAGTGGTGTACATTTTTTGATACATGACGAACACCCCTTCCAGAGGTTGTAGTTGATATTTCAACTATAAACTTAGAAAATAACAATGTCAAGAGTTTTTATACTCTATAAGCTCGTTTTCTTTTTTACCTGACTGCATATCATTAAAGGTAAGAAAGAAGGGATGCGGGATGGCATTGGATTATACTCTGATCGGGAAGCGGATTGCCAAGCGGAGAAATCAGTTGGGCTTGACACAGGCGTCATTGAGTGAGATGGCCGAAATCAGCGCCACCTATATGTCAAGCATCGAGCGGGCCGTCTCCATCCCCTCCACGGAGGTCATCATGCGCCTGGCCATCGCCCTGGACACCACTCCGGACGCCTTTCTGGTGGGCACCGCCCGGCAGGAGGGGGACGAGTGGAAAAACGTGGCTGAACTGCTTCGGGGGTTGGACGAAAAACAGCTCCGGCTGGCCCGGAGCTTCCTCCTCTGGCTGGAGGAGCAAAACCTGTAAAGACACGAAAAGAGCCGCCCCTTCGGGGGCGGCTCAAATCGTCTGTGGGGGTGACCGCATCCGTCAGCCCTTCGGGCTGCCACCTCCCCCGTAAATGGGAAGGGCTTTAGTCTCCGCTGTCCAGGTACAGCTCCTCCGCCTCCCGCTGGGCGGCCATCAGGCGGCGCTGGGCGGCGCCGTAGTCCCGGTCCTCCATCATGTTCAGCGCGTCGGTCACGGCGTTGAACAGGGCGGAGTACATCTTTTTGTAGGGGTCGGGGGCGGGGAATTGGGTGATGTTGTCCATACTGGTCCTCCTGTCAGGCGGCGGTGAGCTTGTGCCAGCGCATGAGCATGGCGGCTGCCTGGGCGCGGGTGGCGTTTCCCAGGGGGTCCAGGCGGCCGTCGCTGCCGTTGAGGACGCCCTTTTCCACCGCCCAGGCCAGGGCGTTCCCGGCCCAGGAGCTGGCGGAGGACGCGTCCGGGAAACGGTTCAGGACGGAGGGGCCGGTCTGCGGCCTGCCGGCATACCTCCACAGCATGGTGACAAACTCCTCCCGGGTGATGGTAGCCTCGGGTTCGGAGCCGTCGGAGATGCCGTTGGCCATGGCCCAGACCATGCCCTTGTGGTACCATGTGGGGCCGCCGTTGGTATCCACGCCGCTGGCCCTGGCCAGGATGGTCATCAGCATACCCCGGGTGGTGACGCCGCCGGGGTCGAAGGCGGTGCCGCTGACGCCGTTCATCAGCCCCCGCTGCATACAGTAGTCGATGCCCTCCCAGGACCA
>CANQKJ010000252.1 GCA_947624465.1 uncultured Oscillospiraceae bacterium | reverse complement strand
GACACGAACAGCTCCTTGATGCGGCCGCTGCCCATCTGCTCCAAAAACCGGCGCAGTTCCGGCTGGAACAGGATGATCAGCGCGATGAGGCCCAGCTCCACCGTGCGGTTGAGCACATAGCTCACCACCCGCAGCCGCAGCAGATTGGCCAGCAGCATGGCCACGATGATGAGCACCACCGCCCGGACCACCTGGCCGGAGCGGCTCTTCCGGGCAAAGCGGAAGATGTGGTAGACGCCGAAGGCGATGAGGGCCATGTCCAGCACATCGAAGGGGCCGATGAGCTTGAGATATTCCGGCAGCTGCCGCAAAAATTGCAGGATGGCGTCCATTATTCTGCCCTCTTTCCCCGGAAAATCGGCTAAGTGCCCGTCCACCGACAGGTCCGCAAAATCATTCAGGGTATTATATCACATTCCCGCCGTGTATGGCAAGTCAAACCGTAAAATTTCAGTGCTGAATTCCGCCATTTACGGCAAAGAGGCGCGGCCTTCACCGCGCCTCTTTGCCCTGTGTCACGATCTGCCGGAAGAGACCCGCCGCCCGGTCCGTCTGCCTGGCGGTACTGAACGCCGAAAAGCTGAACCGGACGGTGCCGCTCTCCTCCGTCCCCGCCGTTCGGTGGGCCAGGGGCGAGCAGTGGAGCCCCGCCCGGACGGCTACGCCCCGTTTTGCCAGGGCGGCCCCCGCCTCCTCGCAGTCCATATGGTCCACGGTGACGGAGAACAGCCCGCTCTGGTCCGGTCCCCGGTACACGGTGACCCCCGGGACGGCGGCCAGCCGGTCCATCATCCGCCGCGCCAGCCCGGTCTCGTGGGCGCGGATACGGCCGATCCCCCGCTCCTTGACGAAACGCATCCCGGCCAGCAGGCCGGCGGCCCCGCACACGTTCTGCGTGCCCGCCTCCAGCTGGTCTGGGAGGAAATCGGGCATCTCCTGGAGCCGGGACTGGCTGCCGGTGCCCCCGTACAGCAGGGGCCTGGTCTCCCCCCCGCAGAGGAGCAGGCCGGTGCCCTGAGGACCGTACAGCCCCTTGTGGCCCGGCATGGCCACAAAAGCCGCCCCCCAGCGGCCCAGATCCACCGGCAGCGTCCCGGCGGACTGGGACGCGTCCACGATCAGAGGCGCCCCCCGCTCCCGGCACAGGGCGGCGATCCGGTCCACCGGCTGAACAAAGCCGAATACATTGGACACGTGATTGCAGATGACCGCGTCCACATCCGGGGTCAGCTCCCGGCGGAACGCCTCGTAGACCCCGTCCGCGTCGAACAGGGGACCCGCGGCGATTTTGACCTTCACGTCCGGGAGGGCATACAGCGGCCGGGTGACGGCGTTGTGCTCGTAGCCGGAGATCAATACGGTACTCCCCCGCTCCACCAGCGAGCGGATGGCGATGTTGAGGCCATGGGTGGCATTGGAGGTGAGGATCACCCGCTCCGGGTCGCCCACGCCGAACAGCTCCGCCGCCAGCTCCCGGCAGCGGTACATGGTGTCGGCGGCCAGGGCGCTGGCCGGATGGCCTCCCCGACCGGGACTGGCCATGTGGGTCATGGCCCAGGCGGCGGCCGCCGGGACGCTTCTCGGCTTCTCCAGGGTGGTGGCCGCGCTGTCCAGATAGATCATGCCGGCACCTCGCTGTATACCCCCTCCGCCGACTGGAGGAACACCTGCCGGGGCGGCATCCCCTCCCGGCGGAGGACCATCAGCGCGTCGGTGAGGTTCCGCTCCGCCACCCGGACGCAGTAGCCGCAGCCCTCCTTGGAGATGAGCTTGGGGGCGCGGATCACAGAGCCGGCGATCCCCGCCCGCTCCAGCAGATGGGCGGTGCGCTGCGCCTGGGTCAGCGAGCGGCAAACGATCAGATAGTAAACCATCGGCCCATCATTCCTTTCCTGATTCGAGGGGCGCGAAAACGCTCCTCACAGGGCATTGTATGCCCTGCGGGGAGCGTTCGTGATACTTTTTCTTGAAAGAAAAAGTATCAAAAAGAACTTTAATTGCCAAGCAAAATACTGCTATACCCGCTTTTTCTGCCGGAAAAGATGTAACTAACCGATAGAAGGTCCGTAGAGTCGTGTTCACTTGTCCACAATAATGGCAACAGAGTGGGCGGCGATCCCCTCCCCCGCGCCGGTGAAGCCCAGGCCCTCCTCGGTGGTGGCCTTCACGTTCACCCGGTCGGCCGGGATGCCCATGACCGCGGCCAGCTTCTCCCGCATCTCCGGGATATAGGGGGACAGCTTGGGCCGCTGCGCGATGACGGTGGCGTCCACGTTGCCCACGGCATAACACCTTTCCTTCAGCATCCCCATCACCCGCTCCAGCAGGACCAGGCTGGAGATGCCCGCGTAGGCCGGGTCGCTGTCCGGGAAGGCGTGGCCGATGTCCCACAGGCCCGCCGCCCCCAGCAGGGCGTCCATGACCGCGTGGGTGAGCACGTCGGCGTCGGAGTGGCCCAGCAGGCCCAGCTCGCAGGGGACCTCCACCCCGCCCAGGATCAGCTTCCGTTCCGGGACCAGCCTATGTACGTCATAACCGTGTCCGATGCGCGTCATTGTCCGTATTCCTCCATCAGCGTTTTGGCCACCGCCAGATCCGCCGGGGTGGTGAGCTTGATGTTCCGCTCGTCGCCGGGGACCAGGACCACCTTCATGCCCAGCCGCTCCACGGCCGCGCAGTCGTCGGTGAGCTCCGCCCCGTCGTCGACGGCCTTCTGCAGGGCGGCCCGGATCAGGTCCCCGTCGAACACCTGGGGGGTCTGGACGGCCCACAGGGAGGAGCGGTCCAGGGTCTCGGCAACAAAGCCGTCCGCTCCCACCCGCTTGACAGTGTCCTTCACCGGCAGGGCCGGGGCCGCCGCGCCGCAGGCCGCCGCCTGGGCCACCGTGTCCTCGATCACGTCCA
>CANQKJ010000251.1 GCA_947624465.1 uncultured Oscillospiraceae bacterium | reverse complement strand
GTGATCCCGGAACTCATCAGCGCCACCACAGTGATGATGCACCGGGTTTTCAGGTCGATGTCGGGGTTGTTCCAGTTCTCGCCGAAGAGAACGTCGTCGTTGAAATGGGCAAAATCCGGCGCGAAGCCACCCAGTTGATTTCTACCCGCAGTCTGAGTGATTTTTTCCATCAATGATTCCTCCAATCACGCGAAATATGCTGCGATCTCTTTCATCCGGGCGGACTGCTCCACATGGAAGGGACAGCGGCTGTCACAGTGGCCGCAGCCCACGCAGTCCGCGGCGGTCCTGGCGAGGGTCTTGTAGTGCTCCGCCGCCAGAGGGTCACCCGCGGCGGCCAAGTCGTAGTACTTATTGATGAGGCCCACGTTGAGGCCTGCGGGGCAGGGCGCGCAGTGATTGCAGTACACGCACCGGCCTTGGGACTCCTCCGGCGTGAGGCTTGCAATCACGGAGTAATCCAGCTCTTCGGCGGAGGCGTCCAGATAAGCGAGGTTCCGTTTAAGCTCGTCCACATCTGCCGCTCCGGGCAGGACGGTGAGCACGCCGGGCTTATCCAGGGCGTACTGGATGCACTGGGCGGGAGTCAGGGCCGTTTTGAAGGGGGACTGCTTCGCGTCCAAAAGCTGCCCCGCGTTGAAGGGCTTCATCACCGCGATGCCCACCCCCTCGGCCTCGCACCGGCGGTACAGGGCCTGCCGCTCCCCGTCGGAGCCGATGGCGTACTCTCCCTGGCCGTAGTCGTACATGGGGTTGATGGAGAACATGAGCATATCCACGATGCCCATGTCCAGCACATGATGGACTGTGTCCGGGTTATGGGAGGACAGGCCGATGTGCCGCACCACGCCCCGGTCTTTCATGTCCAGCACATATTGCAGGGCCCCGCTCTTTTCGTATGCCTCCACATCGGTCCGCTCGTCCAGGCAGTGGATGAAGCCAAAGTCGATATAGTCTGTTTTCAGATTCTCCAGCTGCCAGCCGATGGAGCGCTTGATGGCGTCCAGGTCGGTGGTCCAGCCATATTCCCCGGTGGTGTAGTCGGCGCCGAAGTGTATTTGTAAGTAGACGTCTTTCCGGCAGTCGGCCAGGGCCTTCCCATAGGCGGGAAAACAGGCCGCGTGGCCCGCCGCCAGGTCAAAGTAGTTCACGCCCAGCTCTGCCGCCGTGCGGACCGTCCCGATGATGTCCCGCTCTCTCTGCTGGCCCACCACCGACGAGCCCATGCCGATGATGCCGATCTGTTCCCCTCCGTGGGGCAGTATACGATATCGCATAAGTACCTCCCCCTGCTATTAAACCACGTTTCCGGCTTTCTGCTTGCCGTTCTGCGCCATGACGCCCACCAGGGCGTGGGGGACATACAGCTCCTCCAGATAGTCGATCTCGTCCTGGGTCAGTTCCAGATCCACGGCCTTTGCCGCGCCCTCCACGTGAGAGAACTTCGTCGCGCCCACCACCGGGGCGGTCACCTTGGTCAGCAGCCACGCCAGGGAAATCTCCGTCATGGAAACGCCCCGCTTGTCGGCCAGCTCCGCCACACGGGCTATGATCCTGCCGTCCGCCTCGGCTGTGGCGTCGTACTTGAATTTGGCGTAGGCGTCCTGCTCCAGCCGTTTGGAAGTCTCGCCGGGGCGCTTACTGAGCCGCCCGCCGGCCAGGGCGCTGTACGGCGTCATGGCGATGTTCTGGTCGGCGCAGAAGGGAGCCATCTCCCGCTCCTCCTCCCGGGCAATCAGATTGTAGTGGCCCTGAATGGACACGAACTCCGTGAGGCCGTGTTCCCGGGCGTAGAAGTTCGCCTTGGCCAGCTGCCACGCGAAGCAGTTGGAGATGCCGATGTACCGGGCCTTGCCCGCCTTGACCGCGTGATCCAGCCCCTCCATGATCTCCTCCATAGGGGTGTGGTAGTCCCACATATGGTAGATGTAGAGGTCCACATAGTCCATGCCGAGATTGCGGAGGCTCTGATTCAGGTAATTTTCAATGTGCTTCTGCCCGCTGATGCCAGCGTCGATCTCGTCCTGGGTCCGAGGCGTGAACTTTGTGGCGATCACGAAATCGTCCCGCTTTGCGAACTCCCGCAGCGCCCGGCCCACATATTGCTCACTGGTGCCGTTCTGATAGACGATAGCGGTGTCGTAGAAGTTGATGCCCAGGTCAAGGCCGCGCTTGATGATCTCGCGGGTCTGCGCCTCGTCCACCGTCCAGCTATGCTGTCCCATGGCGGCATTTCCGAAGCCCATGCAGCCCATGCAGATGCGGGAGACGGTCAGATCGGATTTTCCTAATTTCGCGTACTTCATCTTCGAATCTCCTTAAAGAACTGTCTCGGCCCACGCTTTGAGGCTGGCCGCCGTCTGCCGGCCGTTCAGCAGCTTTCCCTCCACGATGGCAGCATCCGCCGCCACGGAGGATTTCAGCCCGGCCACGGTCCTCCCGAACCCGCTGCCACCGGAGGTGGCGAACAGCACAATCTTCTTGCCGGAGAAGTCGTAGCTCTCCAAAAAGCTATTGATGATGGTGGGGGCCACATACCACCAGATGGGAAAGCCCAGCAGGATGGTGTCATAGGCCGCAATGTTGGCATCCCGGTCCGCCAGGGTGGGGCGGCTGGACTTGTCGTTCATCTCCACGGAGCTGCGGGAGTTCTTGTCCATCCAGTTCAAGTCGGCTTTTGTGTACGGCACGGCGGGCCTGATCTCATAGAGGTCCGCGCCCGCCGCCTGGGCCAGTTCCTTCGCCACCCGGGCCGTGGTCCCGCTGGCGCTGAAATAGGCTACTAATGTTTTGCTCATATTTTTAACCTCCTAACAGTTTTTTCACGCAGTTATATGTGATCTCATAAATAGACATGAACACATAATTGACGCCCGCTTCCTCCATGGCCGTCCGCTGTTTTTC
>CANQKJ010000250.1 GCA_947624465.1 uncultured Oscillospiraceae bacterium | reverse complement strand
GCCGACGCCATCTGCCACGGCTGCACCGGCAAGGGCAACGACCAGGTCCGGTTCGAGCTGGCCATCAAGCGCTTCGCCCCCGAGATGAAGATCATCGCCCCCTGGCGGGAGTGGTCCATCAAGGGCCGGGACGAGGAGATCGACTACGCCGAGGCCCACAACGTGCCTTTGAAGATCAGCCGGGAGACCAACTACTCCAAGGACAAGAACCTGTGGCACCTGTCCCACGAGGGCCTGGACCTGGAGGACCCCGCCAACGAGCCCCAGTACGACAAGCCCGGCTTCCTGGAGATGGGCGTGTCCCCCAACATGGCCCCCGACGCCCCCGCCTATGTCACCATCGACTTTGAGAAGGGCTGGCCGGTGGCCGTGGACGGGGAGAAGATGAAGGCCAGCGACATCATCCGCAAGCTCAACGACCTGGGCGGCGCCAACGGCATCGGCCTGCTGGACATCGTGGAGAACCGGCTGGTGGGCATGAAGGACCGGGGCGTGTACGAGACCCCCGGCGGCACCATCCTCTACCGCGCCCACGAGGTCCTGGAGATGATCACCGTGGACAAGGACACCAAGCACATGAAGACCAAGCTGGCGGTGGACTTTGCCGACCTCATCTACAACGGCAAGTGGTTCACCCCGCTCCGGGAGGCCCTCCAGGCCTTCGCCGTCAAGACCCAGGAGCACGTCACCGGCACGGTGAAGCTCAAGCTTTACAAGGGCAATATCATCACCTCCTCCGTCACCTCTCCCGACACCCTGTACTCCGAGAATCTGGTGACCTTTGAGGAGAGCGACTACGACCAGAAGGACTCCCAGGGCTTCATCAACCTGTGGGGCCTGCCCGACAAGGTCCAGGCGCTGCGGGAGCAGGGGAAGCTGTAAGTGGTTTTCCCGGTCGGGACCCGGTCTGTTACCGGCCTGTTACCGCATTTTAACTAATTGTTGATAGAAAGTCCGGCCCGTCTGAGGTATACTGTTTTCGGCCTCCCCCGGCGCGGGGAGGCCGGAGGAACTTTACAGGCTCCTTCAATCTCATCGATTCAGGAGGAAATCCATGGATACGGGAATGGAGAACGGGCGGAAAAAGAGAGGCCTCACGGTCCTCAAAGCCGTGGGCGCCGGGGCGATGGCGGCGTGCCTGATCGCCAGCCTGGGGCTGAACATCTATCAGGCCGCGGTGTCGGACCGGAAGACAGCCGGCTTCGTGGACTATATCCTTGAGCGCATCGCCGAGGAAGAGAAGCAGGAGAACGAGTACATCGAGGACGGCTATAAAGTGGACGGACGGTATGAGATCCGCTCCACCACCCACATCTCAGACGCCTATCTGAGCGGGGACGGCGGCGGGCTCGGCGGGGAGGACCGGGAGACCCTGGATATGGCCGCCGCCGTGCTGGACGAGGTCATCCAGGACGGCATGACCGATTATGAAAAAGAGGAAGCCGTTTACCTGTGGATGACGGAGAACATCGGCCAGGGCAGGGGCGGCTACATCAGCCGCCCGGAGTTGAATCGCGGCGCCTTCACGCCCCATGATGTGCTTGCCTTCCGCACGGCGGTCTGCGTGGGATACGCCACCACCTTCCGGCTGTTCATGAATATGCTTGGGCTGGACTGCCACATCGTCCACAACGACTACCACTCCTGGGATCTGGTAGAGCTGGACGGGGACTGGTATCATGTGGACATCTGGAGCGACTCCGGCGGGATGCTGTATCAGAACTTCAATATGACCGACGACATGGCCCGCAGCGGCCACAGCTGGGACGAGTCCGCCCTGCCGGAGGCGAAAAGCGTGAAATACTCCCCCGCCGTGCAGAAGGCGGTGGAGCTGGACAGCCTGCTGGATCTGCCCTCCGCCGTGAGCGGGGCGCTGGACGGCGGGAGCGCCGCCCTGTTCTACAAGTTCAGGGAGCCTCTGACCGACGAGGACATGGAGGCCGCGGATTACATGGCGGGCCTTTTTGAGACGGTGTTCAACAGCGGGATGCTGGAGGACGGCTGGAACTATTACTTCAGGGCCTGCTGGTATCCCGCCGAGCGGGAGGACGACTACGTCCTGGGGGTGATGCTGGAGAATTATGCCTCGGAGCAGGAGCCCGGCTTCGACACCGACTCTCCTGAGGCCAGACAGATCGCCAGGGCCGTCGCCGAGGCGTTCGGGCTGGACCCGGCGGTGCTGGGGGTCGATCCGCTCCCGGGCGAGGGGATCGCCGAGACCGGCGGCGCCGGCTGACCGGGGAGGGATGCGCGATGAGGCATGGAAAGACAGCCCTCTGCCTGCTGCTGGCGGCGCTGACCGCGGCGGTCCTGTCCGGCTGCGCCGGCGGCGGGGAGGCCGGGCCGGACCTTGACCCGGCGGAGATGGTCCGGGCCATGGCGGCGGCGGACACCACCCTGCCGGATATGGTGACCCGCTCCAGCGAGGACGAGGCCGCCAAAGACAGCTTCACCTATCTGTCCGATCTGGACTACGGGAAGGTGGACGCCTATTGCTATGCCTGCGCCGACGCCGGGACGGCGGAGGAGATGGCGGTGATCCGGCTGAAGGACAGGTCGGACGCCGCCGCCATGATGGACTCCCTGCGCCGGCACCTGGAGGCGCGGCGGGGCAGCTTCCAGCAGTACGACCCCGATCAGGTCCCGCTGGTGGACGACGCGGTGATCACCCGGGAGGGACGCTATGTGGCCCTGATCGTATCCCGGAAAAACGGGCTGGCCCAGGAGGCGTTCCGGGGCTTTTTCCCAAACGATCAGTAGATTTTACGTTTCCAGGCGCGCAAGGGGCCGGACTGCCCCGCGCGGCGGAGACAGGCAGCAGTAAGGAGCGATCATTATGAAACTGTGGGCGGGCCGCTTCCAAAAGGAGACCGACACCCTGGTCAACGACTTCAACTCCTCCATCGGCTTCGACGCCCGGCTGTACG
>CANQKJ010000249.1 GCA_947624465.1 uncultured Oscillospiraceae bacterium | reverse complement strand
GGCTACTGGAACCTGTTCCGCTACAACCCCGCCAACAAGGCCGAGGGCAAGAACCCCTTCACCCTGGACTCCAAGGCGCCCGCCGGCGGCTATCAGGAGTTCCTGATGAACGAGGCCCGCTACTCCAGCCTGACCCGCTCCTTCCCCGAGCGCGCCGAGGTCCTGTTCAAGCAGAACGAGCAGGCGGCCATGGAGCGCTGGGAGCATCTCCAGAAGCTCATCCAGCTCTACGCCTGAGCCTCCGACCCCCCAAACTGACCGAGGCCCCCGCTGTGAAAACAGCGGGGGCCTCTCTTTGCGCTCACCTGTCCAGCTCGCTGAGCCGGTACAGCATGGCGGCCACTTCCTCCCGGGTGGCGAAGCTCTCATAGCGTCTCTCCCCGCCGTTCTCCCGGATGATCTCATTCTCCTCCGCCCAGGCCCGCTCTCTGGCCGACCAGTCGGAGGGCTCCTCCTTCGCCCGCCGGGCCAGCCAGTCGGCCAGCATGGCGTCGAACCGCTCCTGTGTCACCTCGTCGTCCTCCTCTCCCGCCATCATCTTTGCCACATCGGCCCGGAAATCGTCCATAGACTTGCCGAACCTGGGGAACCAGTGTTCCACGTCGGCGTGGCCGGAGGCGATCCCCCGGCGGTACCCCTCGCTGTGGCAGATGACCGTCCCGTCGGCCAGCGGGTCCAGGCCGTACCGCCGGCACAGCGCGGCAGTGAGTTCCACCGCCGCCCGGTAGACTCGCCGGAAATAGTCCCCGTCCTCCAAACCGTCCTCGCAGATCTCAAAGCTGATGTGGGTGTCGTTGGCGCTCCGGCCGGAGGTCCCGTCCCCGGCGTGCCAGCCCCGGCGATCCCAGGGCAGCGTCTGGGCTACGGCCACAGCGCCGTCGTCCAGCTTCCCGATGAAGGCGTGGACGCAGGCGTCCACCCCCGGCCGGTTCCAGTGGTTCCCGTTTCGGTTGACCCCCAGCTTCGCCACCAGGGCGGCCCGGTCCGGATCGCTCTCCGCCGGCTGGACGTACCGCCGGAGCATGGGATTGTTGGCCCCGGTGGAGTGGACCATCACCCCTCTGGGCACGATGGTCCGCCCGGTCTTATAGCAGCCGTTCTCCGTGAGCAGACACTTAATGCTCTCCATTGGCTTCCTCCCTCTCCCGGCGGCTGTCGTCCTCCCGGATCTGGGTGCCGAAATAGAAGGCCACGATCACCGAATAGATGGTCATGAAGTCCTGGCTCACCGCTCCCCGGAGGGCCAGCGCGGCAAACACCACTGTCAGCGCCAGGGTGACGATGGACTTCACGCACAGCAGACCGGCCAGCCGTCTGGCCATCAGATTTTTCACGGTACGGATTCCTCCCGTCCCCCGATTTGCCCCCGGTCATTCCTATGCGGAGGCGGCTGGGCTGGTGCGTCCGGGCATGACAAACGCGCCTCCGTCCGGTCGGACGGAGGCGCTATTATGCCGTTTCGGTTCAGTTCTTGTCCTCCAGCGAGGCCAGATAGTCCGCCCGGCCCGTCTCATAGAGGTTGTTCCCCTCACTGTCGATGACCACCGTCAGGGGCATATCCTCCACCTCCAGCCGGCGGACGGCCTCGGCCCCCAGGTCCTCGTAGCACACCAGTTCCGCCGACCTGACGCACCGGCTCAGCAGGGCCCCCGCCCCGCCGATGGCCCCGAAGTACACCGCCCCGGTCTCCTTCATGGCGGCCACCACCTCGTCGTTCCGGCGGCCCTTGCCGATCATGCCCAGCTCCCCCAGCCGCAGCAGGGTGGGGGTGTAGGCGTCCATGCGGTAGCTGGTGGTGGGTCCCGCGGAGCCGATGGGCCGTCCCGGTCTCGCCGGAGTGGGACCCACGTAGTAGATGACGGAGCCCTCCACCGGGAAGGGCAGGGACTTCCCCTCCGCCGCCAGCTGGCAGAGGCGCTTGTGGGCGGCGTCCCGGGCGGTGTAGACCACCCCGGACAGCAGCACGCTGTCCCCCGCGTTCAGCTCCGCCGCCGCCTCTTTTGTCAGCGGCGCGGTCACTCGTTTCGTCATCTCACAGCACCTCCGTCACATGGCGGGTCACATGGCAGTTGATGTTCACCGCGCAGGGCAGCCCCGCGATGTGGGTGGCCATGGTCCCGATGTGGACCGCCAGGGCGGTGGTCCGCCCGCCGAACCCCTGGGGGCCGATGCCCAGGGCGTTGATCTTCTCCAGCAGCTCCCCCTCCAGATTGGCGTAGAAGGGGTCGGGGTGGCGGCTGCCCATCTCCCGGAGGAGGGCCTTCTTGGCCAGCAGGGCGCACTTGTCGAAGGTGCCGCCGATGCCCACCCCCACCACGATGGGCGGGCAGGGATTGGGTCCCGCCAGCTCCACCGTCTCCAGGACGAACCGCTTGACCCCCTCCACCCCGTCGGAGGGCTTCAGCATGGCGATGCGGCTCATATTCTCGCTGCCGAACCCCTTGGGGGCCACGGTGATCTTCACCTTGTCCCCGGGGACCAGCTCGGTATACAGCATGGCGGGGGTGTTGTCCCCGGTGTTCACCCGGCTCAATGGGTCGGCCACCATGGATTTCCGCAGATACCCCTCTCGATAGCCTCTGCGGACCCCCTCGTTCACCGCCTCGGTCACGTCGCCGGTGATGTGGACCTCCTGGCCCACCTCCAGGAACACGCAGGCCGCCCCCGTGTCCTGGCAGATGGGGGTGCCGTCCCCCACCGAGTAGTTCTCCGCGATCCGGTCCAGGATGTTCTTTGCCACCGGCCACTTCTCCTCCCGGCGGGCAGCCTCGACAGCCCCCTTCACGTCCTCCGGCAGGTTCACGTTGGCCTCCACGCACATCCGGGCCACCGCCTGGGTGATGGCGCTCCCGTCCAGCTCCCGCATACGGCCCCTCCTCTCACACGTTTGAGTGTATTATAAGGGCCAGACCCGCCCCTGTCAATCGAAAGGGGC
>CANQKJ010000248.1 GCA_947624465.1 uncultured Oscillospiraceae bacterium | reverse complement strand
GGCGCTGTTGCCGGCGGCGTCGGCGGCGGCCAGGACCAGCTTCGCCCGGCCCGTCCGGCAGGCCCCGTCCACCGGCTCCTCGCCCACGGCCAGGCTGCCGCCCCGGAGGGCCAGCCCCAGCAGGGACAGCGTCTTATCCGTCATCGCCGTCACCCGCCCTCATCTGCGCCTCCAGCGCCTCGTAGACCTCGGGGGATACCTGGGCGGACAGGGCCCGCTCGATGGCCCGGCTCTTTTTCGCCCTGGCGAAGCAGGCCGCGTCCGGGCAGAGGTAGCAGCCCCGCCCCGGCTTCTTGCCCCGGAAATCCAATGATATCTCGCCCTCGGGGGAGCGCACCACCCGGATCAGCTCCTTTTTGGGCTTCATCTCCCGGCAGCCAAGGCACTGGCGCATGGGGATCTTTTTCGGCATGGTTTACTCACTCCCTTCCGCGGGCGTCCGAAACAGTTTATTCCTCGATCTCGATGCTCTCCTCATCGGAGAGGCCGGCGTCCCCGGCGTCCGCCTCCTCGGGAGGCTCGGGGGCGCTGGCGGGCCGGATGTCGATCTTATATCCGGTGAGCCGGGCGGCCAGGCGGGCGTTCTGGCCCTCCTTGCCGATGGCCAGGGACAGCTGATCGTCAGGCACGATGACCCGGCAGCTTTTACCCTCCTCCAGCTCGATGACCTGGAGCACATCGGCGGGGGCCAGGGCGGCGGCCACATATTGGCCGGGGTCCTCCGACCACTTGATGATGTCCACCTTTTCGCCCTTCAGCTCCTCCACCACGGCGTTGACCCGCTGGCCCCTGGGGCCCACGCAGGCGCCGATGGGGTCCACGTTGGGGTCCTCGGACCAGACGGCCAGCTTGGTGCGGCTGCCGGCCTCCCGGGCGGTGGATTTGATCTCCACGGTGCCGTCGTAGATCTCGGGCACCTCCAGCTCGAACAGGCGCTTGACCAGGCCGGGGTGGGTGCGGGAGATGAGCACCTGGGGACCTTTGGTGGAGCGGCGGACCTCCACCACGTACACCTTGACCCGGTCGCCCTCGCGGATGACCTCGCCCTTGACCTGCTCGCCGGCGGAGAGGAACGCGTCGGTGAACTCGGAGCCGGAGGTGAGCCGGATGGCCACCGAGCCGGAGCGCTCGTCCACCCGCGTGACGGTGCCGGTGAGGATCTCGTGCTCCTTGGCGGAGAACTCGTCGAAGATCATGCCCCGCTCGGCCTCCCGCATGCCCTGGATGATGACCTGCCGGGCGGTCTGGGCGGCGATGCGGCCGAAGTTCTTGGGCTTGATCTCGATGCGCAGCACATCCCCCAGCTGGGCGCGGGGGAGGGCCCGCTGGGCGTCCTCCAGGCTCATCTCGGTGTGGGGATTGTCCACGGTCTCCACCACGTCCTTCTTCACGAACATCCGCACCGAGCACTTCTCCTCGTCGGCCTCCACCACCACGTTGTCGGTGATGCCCTCGTGGTCCCGCTTATAGGCGGCCACCAGCGCCTGGGTGATCTTCTCCAGCATATAGCTCTTGGGGATGCCCTTTTCCTTCTCGATGTCGGAGATGGCGGCGAAAAACTCGGGGGCGTCCAGCTCCATGTTCTTGGGGGCGGTCTTTTTCTTAGCCATGTCGATTACTCCTTAAAAATCAACGTGGAGGCGAACCTGCGCCACGTCTTTTTTGTCGAACCGTCTGCCGTCCTCCAGCAGGACGGCGCCGTTCTCATATCCGGCCAGCGCGCCGGTGAATTCCTTGGAGCCCTCCAGCGGGCGGTACAGGCGGACGTCCACCCGCTGGCCCATGCACTTCTCAAAATGCTCCGGCCTGCGCAGGGCCCGCTCCAGGCCGGCGGAGGACACCTCGAAGGTGTAGCTGTTGGGGATGGGGTCCGCCTCGTCCAGCAGGTCGGACAGGGGGCGGGACACCGCCTCGCAGGCGTCCAGGTCCACGCCGCCCTCCCGGTCGATGTAGACCCGGAGGAACCACTCGCCGGCCTCCTTCACGTACTCCACGTCCCACAGGGAGCAGCCGGCGGCCTCTACCACGGGTCCGGCCAGTTCGGCCACGACGTCGGTGACTTTTGGCATACGCGCGCCTCCTTGTCACGCTCAGATTTGCCGCGCGGCCGGGTCGCTTTCCCTCCGACTCGGGCAAAAAACCGGCTCGCTTTACGATCCTTCCTTTTTTGCCCTCGCTCCAGTCCAAGCTCCCCTGCGCGGCTATCCTCGCGCTTCTCTTGAAAAAAGAGTGAGGCGCGAGCCTCACTCTTTCCATACTTCAACTTACCTGCATATTCTATCACAACGGATGGGGGATTGCAACCCCTTTCCGTGAAAAAATTTCCGGGGGAAGTCACATTTTCCTGGGCGCGTCCACGCCCAGAAGGCCCATGCCGTTGGCCAGCACCAGCCGGACGGTGTCGGCCAGCTTGAGGCGCGCCGCCTGGAGGCGGGTCTCGATGCCCTTCACCCGGCAGGCGTTGTAGAACCGGTGGAAGTCCCCCGCCAGCGTGGTCAGATAGCGGTTGATCCGGCTGGGGTCGTAGTCCCTGGCCACCGCCCTGATCTCCTCCGGGTACTGGGCCAGCGTCTTGATCAGGGCCTTCTCCTCCTCGGTGTCCAGCAGCTCCGGGTGGACGGCGGAGGCGTGGGGCACGCCGGCGCCCTCCTCGGCCAGGTTGGCCAGCAGGGAGCAGATGCGGGCGTGGGCGTACTGGACGTAGTACACCGGGTTCTCGCTGTCCTGGCGCACCGCCAGGTCCAGGTCGAAGTCCAGGGGGGAGGTGGCGGAGCGGTTGTTGAAGTAGTACCGGGCGGCGTCCACGCTGATCTCGTCCAGCAGGTCGTGGAGGGCGATGGCCTTGCCGGTGCGCTTGGACATGCGCACGGGCTTGCCGTCCTGGAGCAGGTTCACCAGCTGCATCAGCACGATGACCAGCCGGCCGGAGCCGTCCAGGCCCAGCCCGTCC
>CANQKJ010000247.1 GCA_947624465.1 uncultured Oscillospiraceae bacterium | reverse complement strand
CCCGCTCGGCCTTTTCACGGGCACCCTCCACGTGGTCCAGCAGCCACTTGATCTTGGTGCCGGAGAAGTAGGCGTCGGGGACCAGGCCGGTGGTCTGCCGGATGTAGTCCCCCAGGCCGTCCGCCAGCAGGCCGTCCACGATGCCGGCGGTGCGGCGGCACTGCCACACGATGGCGTTGGCGATGGGCCGCCCGGTGTCTTTCTCCCAGAGGATGGTGGTCTCCCGCTGGTTGGTGATGCCGATGCCGGCGATCTCCTCCGCCCGGATGCCGGCCTGGGCGATGACCTCCATCATCACCGCGTACTGGGAGGACCAGATCTCCATGGCGTCATGCTCCACCCAGCCCTCCCTGGGGTAGAACTGGGTGAACTCCTTCTGCCGGACGCCGATGATGTTCTGCTCGCTGTCGAACAGGATGGCGCGGGAACTGGTGGTGCCCTGGTCCAGGGCCAGGATGTAAGTTCCCATAAGGCTTTCCTCCTTTCAGACGGACGCCAGGTCGCGGGTGGCCACCACGTTGGCCCCCGTGCCGCAGACGTTTTCGATGATCACCTGTCCCACCCGTACCGGGGCGGCCAGGGATATCCCCTCCAGCGCCTCCATCACCGCAAAGACGCTCCCCTTGGGGACGGGGCGGTCAGTCTTGACGGGGCACCGGGGGTGGGCTCCCCCCTCGCACCGGACGGTGGAGGTCACCGTGCGGGTGGGGGCGGTCAGCTCCACCCTGCCGTACTCCGCCCCCCTGGGGCAGCCGTTGCCGGTGACGGCGAAGCCGTTGTCCTCGTCCACCTTCAGATGGCAGCCCTGGGGGCACACGATACAGATCAGTTCCGTCATGCCGGCTCGACCTCCTTTTCCGCCACCGACAGGGTGATCTCCCCCACGGCCTTGTCCAGCAGCGCCCTGGGCAGGGCGACCCGCTCCATCTCGCCGGGGGCCAGCCGGTCCCGCCTGAAGGCGGCGATCCGGTTCCCGGCGCTGTCCGCGGCCACGATCCGGCTGGGGCCGCAGATGCGGTTGACCCGGAAGGCCACGGTGCAGAGCTTGTCCACCCGGTCCGGGTCGATCCGCTGGGGCAGGGTGTAGCTGATCCCGTCCCCGTTTTTCAGCCGGATCGTCCGCCCGCCGGAGGTGAGGCCGGTCAGGCCCTCCTCCCAGCGGCGGCCCGATACGTACTCGGCGGCGGACTCCCCCGCCCGCTGGCTCTCCTCGGTGACGAAGTCCACCAGATCGTGGACGTGGGCCACGTTGCCGCAGGCGAACACGCCGGGAACGGAGGTCTCCATGTCCTGCCACACCGCCGGACCGTTGGTGCGCGGATCGATCTCCACCCCCGCCTGGCGGGACAGCTCGTTCTCCGGGATGAGGCCCACCGACAGCAGCAGGGTGTCGCAGTCGAAGACCATCTCGGTGCCGGGGATGGGGTTTCGCTTCTCGTCCACCTGGGACACCACCACCTGCTCCACCCGGTTTCTGCCCCGGATATCGGTGACGGTGTGGGACAGGTAGAGCGGGATATTGTAATCGTGCAGGCACTGGACGATGTTCCGGTTCAGCCCGCCGGAGTAGGGCATGACCTCCACGCAGGCCAGCACTTTGGCCCCCTCCAGGGTCATCCTCCGGGCCATGATGAGGCCGATGTCCCCGCTGCCCAGGATGACCACCCGGTTCCCGGGCATCCAGCCCTCCATGTTCACATACCGCTGGGCGGCCCCGGCGGTGAACACCCCGGCGGGCCGGGTGCCGGGGATGCCGATGGCTCCCCTGGTCCGCTCCCGGCAGCCCATGGCCAGGATGACCGTGCGGGTCTGTTCCACCCGGTAACCTGAGGCTTTGCCCACCATGTGGACGGAGACGCGCTCTCCCTCCGGGATAACGTCCAGGACCATGGTGTCCAGCCGGACCTCCACAACCGTCTGTTTCAGCAGCTCGATGAACCGGCCGGCGTACTCGGGACCGGTGAGCTCCTCCTTGAAGTGGTGGAGGCCGAAGCCGTTGTGGATACACTGGTTCAAAATGCCGCCCAGCTCCCGGTCCCGCTCCACGATCAGGATTTTGCGCAGCCCCTTATCCCAGGCGGCGCAGGCGGCGGCCAGGCCGGCGGGTCCTCCGCCGACGACGATCAGCTCATACACGCTCGCCGCCCCCTTTCGTCTCCCGGCACAGCAGCCAGCTCCCCGCCTGGTCCTGGGTGATTTGGTCGTGGGACAGGCCCAGCTCCCGGCAGAGCAGCTCCACCACCCGGGGGCCGCAGAAGCCCCCCTGGCACCGGCCCATGCCGGCGTTGACCCTCCGCTTCACCCCGTCCACCGACCGGGGCGGGATGGGCCCGCGGATGGCCTCCAATATCTCCCCCTCGGTGACGGTCTCGCACCGGCAGATGACCCGGCCAAAGGCGGGTTCCCGCTCCACCAGGGCGGCCCGCTCCGCCGGGGGCAGCTCCTTGAAGCGGGTGCGGCGGCGTTTTGCTGTAAAGACATCCTTCTTCACAAGCTCCAGCCCGGCCCGCTCCAGCAGCTCCGCGGCGTACTCGCCGATGGCCGCCGCGGCGGACAGCCCCGGCGAGCAGACGCCCGCCAGATCGATGAAGCCGGGGGCGCCCTCCGCCTCTTTCAGGATGAAGTCGTCCCCCGCCTTGGCCCGGACTCCGGCGAAATTGCGGATGGAGGCCCGGAAGTCGATGGAGGGCACGCTCCGCAGGGCGGTGGCCTTTACAAAGGCCATGCCGGCGGCGTCGGTGGCGGTGTCGTTTCCCTCCGCCGGCTGGGCGTCGGGGCCGACGATCAGGTTTCCATGGACGGTGGGGGCCGCCAGCACCCCCTTGCCCTTTTCATTGGGGCACTGGAAGATGACATGGCCCACCCGGCTCCCCTCGCTCTTGTCCAGCAGGTAGTACTGGCCCCGGCTGGGGGAGATGTCGAAGGCGTGGGGGGCGGCCATATCGTGGACAGCGGCCCCGTCC
>CANQKJ010000246.1 GCA_947624465.1 uncultured Oscillospiraceae bacterium | reverse complement strand
GAGGCCACCGGCTACGGCCTGTGCTACTTCACCAACGCGTATCTCGCCGCCAACGGCCAGTCCTTCCAGGGCAAGCGGGTGGTGGTGTCCGGCTCCGGCAACGTGGCCATCTACGCCAACCAGAAGGCCACCCAGCTGGGCGCCAAGGTGGTCGCCATGTCCGACTCCAACGGCTACATCGTGGACGAGAACGGCATCGACTACAAGGTCATCCAGGTCATCAAGGAGCAGAAGCGGGACCGCATCAAGACCTATCTGAACTACGTCCCCACCGCCAAGTACGTGGAGGGCTGCAAGGGCATCTGGACCGTCCCCTGCGACATCGCCCTGCCCTGCGCCACCCAGAACGAGATCGACGGCGAGTCCGCCAAGGCCCTCATCGCCAACGGCGTCATCGGCGTGTTCGAGGGCGCCAATATGCCCTCCACCCCCGAGGCCATCAGCGCCTACCTTGAGGCGGGCATCATGTACGGCCCCGCCAAGGCCGCCAACGCCGGCGGCGTGGCCACCTCCGGCCTGGAGATGAGCCAGAACTCCGAGCGCCTCAGCTGGACCTTCGACGAGGTGGACGCCAAGCTGAAGGGCATCATGGAGGGCATCTACGCCGCCTGCGCCTCCGCCGCCGAGAAGTACGGCATGAAGGGCAACATCATGGCGGGCGCCAACATCGCCGGCTTCCTGAAGGTCGCCGAGGCCATGCTGGCCCAGGGCGTTTGCTGAGAAATTTCCCGCACAACCGCATATCCTCAAACTCCCCCGCCGGTCGGCGGGGGAGTTTTTTCATTATGGGGGAAAACCCTCAGTCACCGCCTCCGGCGGTAACAGCTCCCTTTGCGAAGGGAGCCTTGGTACTTCTACCGTACCAGTTGCGTTCAACGCACCAAGCCTCCTTTCGCAAAAGGAGGTGGCAGCCGCGTAGCGGCTGACGGAAGATTTTCTCCGCCCTTAAAGCCGGCAAGGAAATTTTTCAGCAAAAATGTAAAATCCACTTGACATTAGATGTAAAGCGTGCTATACTTCAAACGTAAAGCGAGCTTTACCTTTCCCGAAAGGAGGGGTCCCATGGAAAACCGCATCGCCGCCCTGCGCAAAGAGCGGCGCATCTCCCAGGCCGAGCTGGCCGACGCGGTGTCGGTGACCCGGCAGACCATCATCTCCCTGGAGTCCGGGCGGTACAACGCCTCCCTCCTGCTGGCCCACCGCATCGCCGCCTACTTCGGCCTGACTATTGAGGACGTGTTCCTGTTTGACGAGGAGGAATCGAAATGTTAGAGAAACTGTTGAACGGCCCCGACTACAACAAATCCCTGCGCCGCCGCCTGTGGATGGGCGCCGCTTTCCTGGCGGTGGGGCTGGTGGGCTTCGCCTGCTGGTTCCTGGTGGTCCCCGGCAGCAGTCTGGACGACCACGCCCGGGGCTTCTACCTGGGGGCGGCCAGCGGCGTCACCCTCGGGGCGGCGATCCTGCTGGCCCGCACCGGTTGGCTGCTGACCCATCCCGACGCCCGGAAAAAGGCCCAGATCGAGGACACCGACGAGCGGGAGCTCCACATCACCCGCACCGCCGCCCAGTTTGCCGGGCTGTTCACCTTTTTTGTGACCGCGGCCATGCTGTTCTGGGCCGTAGCCTCGCCCCTGCCCTCTTTCAAGGTCCTGTTTGGGCTGATGCTGTGCTACGGCCTGTCCTTCTCGTTCGCCCGGATGTACCTGTCCAAAAAGCTGTGAGCGCCCGGTATCTCACCCTCCCTATCGGCCCGGAGCTGGCCGGCCGGGAGGTGGACTCTCTTCTCCGCAGGACCCTGGGCCTGTCGGGCACGGTGCTGCGCCGGGTGAAGTGGCTGGAGGACGGCGTCACCCTGGACGGCCAGCGGGTCACCGTCCGGGCGCGGGTCCGGGAGGGCCAGACCCTCTCCGTCCGGCTCACCGTGCCGGAGCGGACCTCCGGGGTGGTCCCCGCTGATGGCCCACTGGATATCGTGTATGAGGACGACGACCTCGTGGTGCTGAACAAGGCCCCCGGCGTGCTGGTCCACCCCGGCCACGGCCACTTTGACGACACCCTGGGGAATTTCCTCCTGCATCATTATGATGAGACCGGGGACGAGTCCGACTTCCACCCGGTCCACCGGCTGGACAAGGGCACCTCCGGGCTGCTGGTCGCCGCCAAGCACCCCCACGCCCAGGAGCGGCTGAAAAACCAGCTCCACACCGGGGATTTCCGCCGGGTCTACCTGGCGGTGTGCGACGGCTGCCCGGAGCCCGCCGAGGGCGTCATCGACGCCCCCATCGGCATGGCCGGCGGCTCCCTGGTGGCCCGGTGCATCCGGCCCGACGGCCTTCCCGCCCGGACCCGGTACAGGGTGCTGGAGGGAGGCCCCCGCTCCCTGGTGGAGCTGGAGCTGGACACCGGCCGCACCCATCAGATCCGGGTCCACCTGGCATCCATCGGCTGTCCGCTGACGGGGGATTTCCTCTACGGCACGGAGAATAAAGCCCTGATCTCCCGGCCCGCCCTCCACTCCTGCCGGCTGGAGCTGACCCATCCCGTCACCGGGGAGCGGCTGGCCTTTGAAGTCCCCCTGCCCGACGATATGAAAAAGCTGATATAGCGGAGCCGCCGCCGGGTGTCCGGCGGCGGTTCTGTTTTGCCCCCGCCCTGCATAGGCTTTGGCGAGGTGAATTCAAATGAAAAAGACCCGGACGCCCCATCCCCATCCCGTTCGGAGGGCCCTCCGCCGGGGGCTGGCGGTCTTTCTGGCGGCGATGGCCCTGTGGCTGGTGTGGCTCACCGGCGACCCCGCCGCCGCCCTGGACGAGCTGGCCGCCCTGGCGGACGACGCGGAGGTGGCCACCTCTCTGCTGGCGGCGGAGCTTGGCGTCTCCCAGCCGGAGGGCGGCCTCTCCCCCCTGGACAAGCTGGTGCTGGGCCAGTCCTCCCTTCTGAGCGGAGTGCTGCCCGACGCGGCCCCCTC
>CANQKJ010000245.1 GCA_947624465.1 uncultured Oscillospiraceae bacterium | reverse complement strand
ATCATCCTGTTCCAGCCGGAACTGCGCCGGTTTTTGGAGCAGATGGGCAGCGGCCGCATCAAGGAGCTGTTCGTGTCCGAGAGCGTCAGCGGCGATCTGGAGAACGCCGTCACCCAGACGGTGGAGGCGTTCTCCGCCCTGTCCCGGGACAAGGTGGGGGCGCTGATGGTGTTTGAGCGCAAGACGATCCTGGACGATGTGCTCAAGACCGGCACCCTGCTGGACGCGGCGGTGTCCGCCGAGCTGCTGAAGAACCTGTTCTGGAACAAGGCCCCCCTCCACGACGGGGCGGTCATCGTCCGGGCGGGGCGCATCGTGGGGGCGGGCTGTATGCTCCCCCTGTCGGGCAACGTGAATCTGGACCACAGCCTGGGGATGCGCCACCGGGCGGCCATCGGCGCCAGCGAGAACTCCGACGCCGTGGTGGCCGTGGTGTCCGAGGAGACGGGGGCCATCTCCGTGGCCATCAACGGGACCCTCCAGCGGGGGCTGGACCGCATCGAGCTGGAGGAGATCCTCCGGGCGGAGCTGATGCCGGCGGAGGAGGAGGGCGGCAGGATCGCCAACTCCGCCGCAAAACTCACCAGCGTATTCAAGGGCTTCAAGGGAGACAGCGCAAATGGGAAAGAAGATTCTTGACAGCCGTTTTCTGTACATCGTGCTGTCCATTCTCATCGCCATCGGGCTGTGGCTCTTTGTCACCGCCAACGATGAGACGCCGCACAACAGCACCATTCGCGGGGTCCCCGTTACCTTTGCCGGGGAGGATATTTTGGAGGAGCGCGGTCTGATGCTGGTGGACGGGCCCTATACCGCTTCGGTGACGGTGCAGGCCACCAACGCAGTGCTGGCCAACCTGACCAGCAGGACGATGCAGGTGACCGCCAATGTCTCCGGCATCGCCGAGGAGGGGACCCACACGGTGAGCTATACCGTGGTCCCGCCCGCCGGCGTGTCCACCAGCCAGTTCACCGTGGTCAGCGGCGTCAACGGCAACGTGATCACCGTGGAGGTGGCCCGGTTCAGCCGGCAGGAGATCCCGGTCGAGGGCGAGTTCACCGGCAGCGTGGCCGAGGGCTATCTGGCGGGAGACAAGGAGGATTTCCTGTTCTCCCCCAAGACCGTGGTGGTCAGCGGCCGGCTGGACGAGGTGAACCAGGTGGCCCGCGCGGTGGTCACGGTGGACGATGAGGGGCTCACCGAGACCGTCAACGGGGAGTTCCCCTTCCGGCTGCTGGACCGCGCCGGCAATGAGCTGACCGATCTGAGCGTGACCTGCGATGTGCAGACGGTGAACGTCACCTTCCCCGTCCAGGCCACGGCGGAGATCCCCCTGACCGTCACCTTTGTGGACGGCGGCGGCATTGGCGCGGAAGAGGTATCCGCCGCGCTGTCGGTGGAGAAGATCGCTGTGGCGGGTGCCGACGAGGCGGTGGAGGCCATTAAGGCGGCCGGGTCCATCAATGTTGCCACCATCGATCTGGCCTCGGTCAACGACGGGGACGTGCTGACCTTCCCGGTGCCCCTGGCCGACGAGCTGACCAACCTCACCGGCGTCGAGGAGCTGGAGGTAGCGATCCGCTTCGACAAGCGGCTGGAGGAGCGGACCTTCAAGGTCACCAACATCCGCTGTATCAACGTCCCGGAGGGGTGGACGGCGGATATCATCACGCAGGTGCTCTCGGTCACCGTCCGGGGCCGGCCCGAACTGCTGGATGAGATCACCGACGACAGCCTGCGGGCGGTGGCAGATCTCCAGGATGTGGCGCCGGCGGCGGGCGGGTATACCGCCTCCGTCCGGGTCTATCTGGACAGCGCGCCCTCCGCCGCGGAGGTGGGGGTGCTCAGCGGAGACTACCGCATCGCCCTGAATCTGACGGAGGGCGAACCGCCGCCCGCGTCCCTCCCCGCCATCGACAGCTGATGTTCGGCTATGTGCGCCCCGTCCTGGACCGGCTGAGCGAGGAGCAGCGGGAGGCCTATCAGTCCGCCTACTGCGGCCTGTGCCACGCACTTGCGCGGCGCTGCGGCTTTCTTGCCCGGTTTACCCTGCAATACGACTTCACCTTTCTCGCCATCCTGCTGGCCGCGTCGGAGCCCTATGAGACGGAGTGCCGCAGGTGTCCCGCCCACCCCGTCCGAAAGCCCCGCCTCTGCCTGAGAGGGGAGGCCCTGGATCTGGCCGCCGACGAGAGCATGATCCTCACCTGGCACAAGCTGTGCGACGATGTGGCCGACCGGGGTCTCTTTGCCGGGTTGCCCGCCCGGTCCCTGCGGCTGGCGTTTCAGGGCGCCTATCGCAGGGCGTCCGCCGCCCGCCCCCGGTTCGACGGCCGCGTCCGGGAGGGCCTGGCCCGCCTGAGCGCCCTGGAGGAGGCCCGCTCGCCCGAGCTGGACCGGGTGGTCGATGTGTTCGCCTCCCTGCTGTCCGCCGCGGCGGACAGCCTCCCGCCGGGCCATCCGAACCGGCGGCCCATGGAGCAGCTCCTCTATCATCTGGGGCGGTGGATCTACCTTGCGGACGCCTGGGACGACCTGGAGGAGGACGGGAAGCGGGGCCGCTACAATCCCCTGGCCGCCCGCTTTCAGGGGGAGGTCCGGGAGCAGCGGGACTACTTTGAGGCCACCCTCACCCACTCGGCGCGGCTGGCGGCCTCGGCGGCCAACCTGATGGACCTGGGGGAGTGGACTCCCATTGTGGAAAACGTGATCTACCTGGGCCTGCCCACGGTGCAGAGAGCCGTGCTGGAGGGCCGGTGGAGGGAATTACAGAAGACAAAGACAAGGAGGGACCCCCATGCGCGATCCCTATGAGGTGCTCGGCCTGAACCAGGGCGCCAGCGACGAGGAGGTCAAAAAGGCCTACCGGGAGCTGGCCCGGAAGTACCATCCCGACAACTATCAGAACAACCCTCTGGCCGATCTGGCCGAGGAGAAGATGAAGGAGATCAACGAGGCCTACGACGCCATCACCAAGGGGCGGAGCGGCGGCCAGAGCGG
>CANQKJ010000244.1 GCA_947624465.1 uncultured Oscillospiraceae bacterium | reverse complement strand
GCCTCCTCCCAGTGCGGCACCGCCGACTGTCTGGAGGCCCTGGGGGTCAACATCGACCAGAGCCCGGAGAAGTGCGCGGAGCTGCTGGACGAGGCGGGTATGTGCTTCTTCTTCGCCCAGAAGTATCACACCTCCATGAAGTACGTGGGGGCCATCCGCAGGGAGCTGGGTTTCCGCACCGTGTTCAACATCCTGGGCCCCCTGACCAATCCCGGCAGCCCCAAGATGCAGCTTCTGGGCGTGTATGACGAGTATTTGGTGGAGCCCCTGGCCCAGGTGCTGATCTCCCTGGGCGTGGAGCGGGGCATGGTGGTCTACGGCAAGGACAAGCTGGACGAGATCTCCATGTCCGCCCCCACCGCCGTCTGCGAGTTCAAGGACGGTTGGTTCAAGTCCTACACCGTGGCCCCGGAGGACTTCGGCCTCACCCGCTGCCAGAAGTCCGATTTGGTGGGCGGCGCCCCGGCGGAGAACGCCCAGATCGTCCGGGACATCCTCTCCGGCGCCAAAGGCCCCAAGCGGGACGCGGTGCTGCTGAACGCCGGGGCCGCCCTGTACATCGGCGGCAAGGCGGAGAGCTGGAAGGACGGCGTGGCCCTGGCGGCGGAGCTTATCGACTCCGGCGCGGCGGCCAAAACGCTGGAGAAGCTCATCGAAGTCAGCAACCGATGACCATCCTGGACCAGCTGGCCGCCCACGCCCGGGAGCGGGTGGCGGCGGACATGGAGCGGATCCCCCCGGAGGCCATGCGGGAACTGGCGCTCCAGGAGGGGCGGGGAAACGGCGCGGCCTTTGAGGCCGCCCTCCAAAAGCCCGGTCTGTCCTTCATCTGCGAGGTGAAGCGGGCCTCCCCCTCCAAGGGGCTCATCGCGCCGGAGTTTCCCTATCTGGACATCGCCCGGGAATACGAGGCCGCCGGGGCGGACGCGGTGTCCTGCCTCACCGAGCCCAGGTGGTTTCTGGGGTCCGACCGTATCTTCACCGACATCCGGGCGGCTATCCAAACGCCCATGATCCGCAAAGACTTCACCGTGGACGAGTATCAGATCTATCAGGCCAAGGTGATGGGGGCTAACGCGGTGCTGCTGATCTGCGCTATCCTGGACACGGGGACCGTTGCCAAGTATCTGGAGCTGTGCGACACCCTGGGCCTGGCGGCTCTGGTAGAGGCCCACGACGAGGCGGAAATTCGCTCCGCCGTCAGCGCCGGGGCGAAGATCATCGGCGTCAACAACCGAAACCTGAAGGACTTCTCGGTGGACTTCTCCAACGCCGCCCGGCTGCGGGACCTGATCCCGCCGGACCGTGTCGACGTGGCGGAGAGCGGGATATCGAAGCCCGAGGACGCGGCGGCGCTCAGGAAAATCGGCGCGGACGCGGTGCTGATGGGAGAGGTCCTCATGCGGGCAAAGGATAAGGCCGCCCTGCTGGCCCAAATGCGGGAGGCGGCCAAATGACCAAAATCAAGATCTGCGGCCTGTACCGGCCGGAGGATGTGGAATACGTCAACGAGGCAAAGCCCGACTGGTGCGGCTTCATCATTGACTTCCCCAAAAGCCACCGGAACCTGACCCCGGACCGGGTCCGGGTGCTGCGGAAACGTCTGGCCCCCGGCGTCACCCCCGTGGGAGTGTTCGTGGACAGTCCGGTGGAGACGGCGGCCGCCCTGCTGAACAACGGGACCATCGCCGCCGCCCAGCTCCACGGCCACGAGGACGAGAGATACATCGCCGCCCTGCGGAGCGCCGCCCCCGGCTGTACCGTATGGAAGGCGTTCAGAGTCCGCTCTCCCGCCGATCTGGAGGCCGCCAGCGCCTCCACCGCCGACCTGGTGCTGCTGGACAACGGCTATGGCACCGGGGAGCCCTTTGACTGGTCCCTGGCCGGGGGCGTGAAGCGGCCCTACCTCCTGGCCGGGGGGCTGACTCCGGAGAACATCCGGTCGGCCATCCAAACGCTCCACCCCTGGGGGCTGGACATCTCCAGCGGGGTGGAGACGGACAAACAGAAGGACCTCAACAAGATCCTGGCGGCGGTGGCCGCCGCGCGAAAGGAATGAATGATATGTCCAACGGACGTTTTGGCATCCACGGCGGGCAGTACATCCCCGAGACGCTGATGAACGCGGTCCTGGAGCTGGAGTGTGCCTACAACCGCTTCAAGGACGACCCCGAATTCAACCGGGAGCTGACCGATCTGCTGAACGAGTACGCCGGCCGGCCCTCAAGGCTGTACTACGCGGAAAAGATGACAAAGGACCTGGGCGGGGCAAAGATCTATCTCAAGCGGGAGGACCTGAACCACACCGGGGCCCACAAGATCAACAACGTGCTGGGTCAGGCGCTCCTTGCCAGGAAGATGGGCAAGACCCGGCTCATCGCCGAGACCGGCGCGGGCCAGCACGGCGTCGCCACCGCCACCGCCGCCGCCCTCATGGGCATGGAGTGCGTGGTGTTCATGGGGGAGGAGGACACGAAGCGGCAGGCGTTGAACGTCTACCGGATGCGGCTGCTGGGCTCTGAGGTGGTGCCCGTCACCACAGGCACCGCCACCCTGAAGGACGCTGTGTCCCAGGCCTTCCGGGAGTGGACGAGCCGCATCGACGACACCCACTACTGCCTGGGCTCCGTCATGGGTCCCCACCCGTTCCCCACCATTGTCCGGGACTTCCAGGCGGTGATCTCCAGAGAGATCAGGGCCCAGCTGCTGGAAAAGGAGGGCCGGCTGCCCGACGCGGTGCTGGCCTGCGTGGGGGGCGGCTCCAACGCCATCGGCTCCTTCTACCACTTCATTGGCAACAAATCCGTCCGGCTCATCGGCTGCGAGGCCGCCGGGCGGGGGGTGGACACCTTCGAGACCGCCGCTACCATCGCCACCGGCCGCCTGGGCATCTTCCACGGCATGAAGTCCTACTTCTGCCAGGATGCGTACGGCCAGATCGCCCCGGTGTACTCCATCTCCGCCGGCCTGGACTACCCCGGCATCGGCCCGGAGCACGCCATGC
>CANQKJ010000243.1 GCA_947624465.1 uncultured Oscillospiraceae bacterium | reverse complement strand
AGGTGCGGCCCATGCTTTTGTTCTCGGCGATCCAGCGGCCGGCGAAGGTGCCGTCCTGGATGTCCTTCAACACGGCCTTCATGCGGGCCTTGGTCTCCTCGTAGGGCAGGACCTTGGGGCCGGAGACATATTCGCCGAACTCGGCGGTGTCGGAGATGGAGTAGTTCATGGCAGCCACGCCGCCCTTGTTGATGAGGTCGATGATGAGCTTCATCTCGTGGATGCACTCGAAGTAGGCGTTCTCGGGCTCGTAGCCGGCCTCGACCAGGGTCTCGAAGCCGCACTTCATCAGCTCCACCACGCCGCCGCACAGCACGGCCTGCTCGCCGAACAGGTCGGTCTCGGTCTCGTCGTGGAAGGTGGTCTCCATCACGCCGGCCCGGGCGCCGCCGATGCCGGCGATGTAGGCCAGGGCGATCTGGTAGGCGCGGCCGGTGGCGTCCTGCTCCACGGCCACCAGGCAGGGCACGCCCTTGCCGTTGACGTAGGTGGAGCGGACGGTGTGGCCGGGACCCTTGGGGGCGGCCATGAACACGTCCACGCCGGCGGGGGGGACGATCTGGCCGTAGCGGATGTTGAAGCCGTGGGCGAAGGCCAGGGCCTTGCCCTCGGTCATGTAGGGGGCGATGGACTTCTTGTAGACGTCGGCCTGGACCTCGTCGTTGATGAGGATCATCACGATGTCGGCCCAGTCGGCGGCCTCCTCGATGGTCCTGACGGCGAGGCCGGCGTTCTCCGCCACGGCCCAGTTCTTGGAGCTCTTGCGAAGGCCCACGCACACATCGCAGCCGGAGTCCTTCAGGTTCAGCGCGTGGGCGTGGCCCTGGGAGCCGTAGCCGATGATGGCGATCTTTTTGCCGTCCAGATAGTGCAGGTCGCAGTCCTTCTCATAGTACATTTTTGCCATGATGAAACACTCCTTGTCAAATGATTTTATGTGAAAAATTGGGGTTGGCTTGACAAAATCAGAGGATGTTCTTGCCCAGATTATATTCCCCGCGCTCCTTGTTGTCGGCGTTGTCGTTGATGGTGGACTCGCCCCGCTCCAATGCCACCATGCCGGTGCGGACCAGCTCCAGGATGCCGAACTCCTGGAGGAGGCTCTCCAGGGCGTCGTCCTTGGACTCCTGGCCGATGACGGCCAATGTCAGGCTGTGGGGGGATACGTCGATGATGGAGGCCCGGAAGATGTTGGCGATCTGGATGACCTCGTTGCGCACGTCCCGGCCCTCGGCCCGCACCTTGATGAGCACCAGCTCCCGGCGGATGGAGGAGCTGGGGGGCAGCAGGCGGACGGAGTACACGGGGATCAGCTTGCGGAGCTGGTTGGTGATCTGCTCGATCTGGTTCTCACCGCACAAAAGCTCGATGGTGATGCGGGAGACCTCCGGGTCGTCGGTGGTGCCCACCGCCAGGGACTCGATGTTGTAGCCCTTCCGGGAGAACAGACGGGACACCTGGCTGAGGACACCGGCGGTGTTTTCCACCAGGACCGACAGGGTATGGCGCTGCTTCACGGTATTCATGGTGTCCCTCCTTTAGTGCAGGATGAAGTCGGTGACGGGGGTGCCGGCGCTGACCATGGGGTGGACCATGGCGTCGATGTCGATGACGCAGTCGATGACGCAGCCGCAGCCGGCGGCCAGAGCCTGTTTGAAAGCCTCCTCGAACTCCTTCTGGTTGGCGGCCCGGAAGCCCTTGAGGCCGTATGCCTCCGCCAGCTTGACAAAGTCGGGCCCCCGGTCCAGGTCGGTCTGGGAGAACCGTTTGTTGTAAATGAGGTTCTGCCACTGGCGGACCATGCCCAGGGTGCGGTTGTCGAAGATGACGGTGATGATGGGCAGGTGGTAGTGCTCCACGGTGGCCAGCTCGTGGCAGTTCATGCGGAAGCAGCCGTCCCCGGTGCAGTGGACCACCACCTTGTCGGGATTGCCCACCTTGGCGCCCATGGCGGCCCCCAGGCCGAAGCCCATAGTGCCGAAGCCGCCGCTGGTGAGCAGCTGGCCGGGCCGTGTGAAGTGGTAATACTGGCAGGACCACATCTGGTGCTGGCCCACGTCGGTGGCGATGATGGCGTCGTTGCTGGTCAGCTCCGAGATGGTCTCCAGGATCTCGTGGGCGTGGAGGATGTTGTCCTTCTTGAGGGGCACCTCCCGCTGGGAGAACACCCACTCCTTCCAGCTCTTGTAACTGTGTTTGGGCAGGCGCTCGTTCAGCAGCTCCAGCACCCGGCGGGCGTCGCCGATGATGTGATGGTAAGTCTGCACGTTCTTGTCGATCTCCGCCCGGTCAATGTCGATGTGGACGATTTTCGCGTTCTTGGCGAAGGAGGGGGGATCGGTGGCCACCCGGTCGGAGAACCGGCAGCCGATGGCGATGAGAAGGTCGCAGGAATTGGTGGCCATATTGGAGGCGTGGGAGCCGTGCATACCCACCATGCCGGTGAACAGGGGATGGTTGCCGGGACAGGCGCCGCCGCCCATGATGGTGGAGGCCACGGGGGCGTCCAGCGTCTCAATGAACTTGCGGAACTCGGGCACCGCGCCCTTGGAGCGAATCACGCCGCCGCCCACCAGCACCAGGGGCCGCTCGGACTGCTCGATGAGCTCCAGCAGCCTGTCGATGTCCCCCATGTCCGGGTCGGGATTGCCCAGGTCCCGGTTGGAACGGCGGAGCATATTGGCCAGACGGCCGTGGTTGGCGTGCTCCGATACGGGAAGATAGCTGTACTCCGCCTCCAGCGCGGTGACGTTCTTGGCGATATCCACCAGCACCGGGCCGGGCCGGCCGGACCGGGCCACGGCGAAGGCCTCCCGGATGGTGTCGGCCAGCTGGTTCACGTCCTTCACCAGGTAGTTGCTCTTGGTGATGGGCATGGTGATGCCGGTGATGTCCACCTCCTGGAAGGAGTCCTTGCCGATGAGGTTTTCCGCCACGTTGCAGGTGATGAAAACCACAGGGGAGGAGTCGTAGTAGGCGGTGGCAATACCGGTGACGAGATTGGTGGC
>CANQKJ010000242.1 GCA_947624465.1 uncultured Oscillospiraceae bacterium | reverse complement strand
TGTCTGGCGGTCCTCCTGGCCGCCTTCGTCCTCCAGATCACCAGCGACAGCTACCTGGGCCAGTTCGTGTTCGTACTGGCCTTGGCCCTGCCGGCGCTGTCCCTGCTGCTGTCCCTGCCGGGGATGCTGCGGGCCAGGCCGGTCCTCGCCGCCGACCATCCCCGTGTCCTCCGGGGGGAGCGGGCAGGCTGGCAGCTGGCGCTGGAGACTCCCGCCGGCCTCCCTCTGGCCCGGCTGACCCTGCGCCTCACCGAGCGCAATCCCTTCACCGGGGAGACCCGGCGGCACACCGCCGCCCTGTCCGGCACCCCCGTGGTACTGGACGCGGACACCGGCCACTGCGGCCTGCTGGAGCTGTCCGCCGACCGGGTGAAGGTGCTGGACTATCTGGGGCTGTTCTCCCTGCGACGCCCCGCGCCGGAGCCCGCCCGCATCCTGTCCGCCCCCATCGCCGGGGAGATCCGCCCTGTCCCCCAGCCGGAGGGCGGGGCCCGGTACGTCTCCCCCTCCGGCGCCGCCCGGAAGGGCTCCGGGGCGGACTACGATCTGCGGGAGTACCGCCCTGGGGACCCGCTGCGCGCCGTCCACTGGAAGCTGTCCTCCAAGTGGGACGAGCTCATCGTCCGGGAGCGGACGGAGAGTCCCTCCCCCCTGCCCCTGCTCACCTTTGACCGGGACGGGAGCGCAGAGGACCAGGACAGGATCGTGGACAAGCTGGAGGCCCGGTGCCGGTTCCTGCTCTCCGCCCAGCGGCCCTTTGCCGTGCTGTGGCCGGGCGGGACGGGCAAGCCGGTCCTCCGCCGTGTGTCCGACGAAAAGGAGCTGGAGGACTGCCTGACGGCCGTCCTCTCCTCCCCGCCGCCCCCCGCCGGGACCCGGCTGGAGGCCCTGCCGGGGCTGATCGAGCTGGCCGGGGAGCCCGTCTTCCGCCTCCACCTCACCGCCGGAGAGGAGGACAGCTATGGATAAGTCCTCCCGTCTCGCCAGCGCCGCCCTGATCCTGGGCAACGGCGTTCTGCTGCTATGCGCCCTGACGGGGCTGGCGCTGTCCTTCGTCACCGCGTACCCGCTGAACGTCAGGCCAGCCGCCCTGATGCCCCAGGCGGTCATCTTCGCCCTGGTCTCCCTGTGCGCCTGGTCCCTGCCCCGGTGGTCCGGACGGGTGTGCCTGGGGCTGGCCGCCCTGTGGGGCTTCAATGTGTTCCTCTACTGGCAGAAGGCCGCCCAGGGGGCCATGCTGGTGTTCTCCCTGTGTCTGGACTTCGTCTCCCAGCGGCTGGGGTACGACCCTCTCTTCCACTTTGCCCCGCCCCCCGGCGTGTCCGAATCGGAGGTCGCCCTCACCTTCCTGACCCTGGCGCTGGCCCTCATCGCCCTGCTGCTGGGGGGCGCGGTGGTCCGGCTGCGGTGCTGGTGGCTGGCGGTGCTGCTCACCCTGCCCCCTCTGGTCCCCGCCATGATCACCAGCGCCCTGCCCCATTGGGGGGGCTTTGCAGCGCTGTGCGTGTTCTGGTGCGCCCTGCTGCTGTCCTCCCTCTGCCGGGAGGAGGCGGGCCGGGGCAGGCTGATCCTGGCCGCCGCTGTCTCCTCTGCCCTCCTGCTGGCAGGCATCGCCGCTCTGTTCCCCATGGAGGGCTACGCCCGCCCCCAGTGGGCCGTGGACACGGAGCAGGCCATAGTGGAGTTCGGCGACCGGTTCCTGACCTTCCTCCGGGACTGGAAGGGCCCCTTCCACCGCCCCGACGGCCCCTCTCGCGGCCCCGCCGACGAATCGGTGGATCTGTCCGGCACCGGCGAGCTGCATTATGTCAACCAACCGGTGCTGATCGTCCGGACCTCGGTGGGCGGACACTACTACCTCCGGGGCAGCTCCTTCGACCGATACACCGGCTCCGCCTGGGAGGTCTTTCCCGACGAGGTGTGGGCGGAGTATGCCTCCGCCCTGCCCGAGGACGCCTGGACCGGCTCTCCCCTGCTGTTTTTGGGCGCCGCCAGCCCCTACCCGGTCTACTCCGCTGTGGTGAACAATGTGGACCAGACCAGCGCGTCCGTGTTTCTGCCCTATCAGATGGTGGAGCAGGACTGGGCGGACACGGGGGCCCAGCCCTTCCGGGACCAGGGGTTCGTCCCGGCGGAGGACGCCTGGGGCTTTTCGGTGGTCATCACCGCCTATGACCGGGACCTGTCCGCCCTCCTGGCCTGGCCCGAGACCCACGACGGGGCCCTCAGCCCCCTCTCCGGCCCGGAGGCCCAAGCGGAGGAGGTCTACCGGGACTATGTGTACCGGCACTACTTGGACGTGCCGGACGGGGTCCGGGAGACCCTCGCCGCCCTTCTCACGGAGGGGCCAGTGGACGGCACACTGTTCAGCGTGGATGAAAATGGCCGGTTCTACTTGCTGCAGCCTGACACCGGGCTCCTCCTGCCGGCGGCCCAGCGCCCCGACCTGTTGGCGGAACTCATTCCCGAACTGCTGGCGGAGCGGTGCGCCTACGATCTGGAGACCCCCGCCACCCCCGAGGAAGAGGACTATGTGACCTGGTTCCTCAATGAGAGCCGGCGGGGCTACTGTATGCACTTCGCCACCGCGGCCACGCTGATGTTCCGCACTCTGGGCATCCCCGCCCGGTACGTCTCCGGCTACACCGCGGATCTGATCGCCAACACCGTCAGCTATGTGCCCGACTCCGCCGCCCACGCCTGGGTAGAAGTCTATCTCGACGGCTGGGGCTGGTATCCGGTGGAGGTCACCCCCGGCTTCTCCGACCTGTTCTCCATGGACCAGATGCCCGAGGGCGGTCCCTCGCAGGAGGGGACGCCCACCCTCCCGCCGGCGGAAACCACGTCTCCGGCTCCCACCCCCACCCCGGCCCCCAGCCGGACGCCCGCGCCCGGCGCGTCCCGCCCCCCGGAGGAGCAGGACGCGCCCGAAAGCGCCCTCTGGGCGGGACTGCTGGCGGCGCTGTCCGTCATCGGCAGGGCGCTGGCGGCGCTGGCGGCCATCGCCGCCGCGCTCTGGCTCGTCCAGTTCGCCCTGAAGGCCCGCCGTCGCCGCCGGCTCAGCCGGGCGGACACCAACGGGGCCGC
>CANQKJ010000241.1 GCA_947624465.1 uncultured Oscillospiraceae bacterium | reverse complement strand
GGGACGTAGATCCCCACCCGGGTCAGCCCCCGGACGATCCGGCCCACCTTCCCTCCGTCTGGGGAGGTCCACTCCATGGACTTCGCCAGCAGCTTTTCGTTGTAGTCCCGGATGTTGGCCGCGGCGTGTTCCAGTGCTTTGATGAGTTCCGGCGGACAAGAGGCATACGCCCCGTCGATCGTCTCCCGGGAGATCTCATAGGGGGCGGCGTGGTCGAACTGTAAGCTGTGCTTTTCAACTGCTGTAAAGCCGTTCTCCTTCACATCCTCCAGGACGGCCTTCACCGTTTTTTCGATATCCGCGTTCCTGGCGGCGGCGCGGGCCTCCATGGCCGCCAGCTGCCGGCGCTCGGCGGAGCCGTCCGCTCTGATGATGGTGATCATACCGTTCCCTCCAAATTGGCCTCGCACCGGGCGATGAAGTCGGTGATCTGCTCCTTGTTCAGCTTCATGCCGGCGGTGTTGACGATGAGCCGCGCGGACACCGCCGCCACGTCCTCCACCACGGCAAGGCCGTTCTCCCGGAGGGTGGCCCCGGTCTCCACGATGTCCACGATGCCGTCGGCCAGCTCCAGGATGGGGGCCAGCTCCACGCTGCCCTCGATCTTGATGATATCCACGTCCATGCCCTTCTTCTCAAAGAAGGCGCGGGCCACGTTGGGATATTTGGAGGCCGCCCGGCGGGTCTTGTAGGTGCCATAGAAGTCGGTCCCCTCCCTGACGGCCAGGGCGAAGCGGCACTTGCCGAACCCCAGGTCCAGCACCTCATAGAAGGAGCCGCCCTTCTCCAGGATGGTGTCCTTGCCCACCACGCCCAGATCGCACACCCCGTGCTCCACGTAGGTGATGACGTCGGGGGCCTTGGCCAGCACCACGTCCAGGGGGTAGTTGGGGATGGAGAGGATGAGCCGCCGGCCGGGGTTCCGCACCGGGGAGCAGTCCAGCCCCATCCGCTCGAACAGGGCCAGTGCCTTCTCCTGGATACGCCCCTTGGTGAGGGCGATCCGCAGCCGCCGTCCAGCCGCCGGGGCGGTCTGACCCAGGCAGGCGGCCACCGCGTCGGCGTCCACCGCAAAGCCGGTGGCCTCGGCCTTCCGGCCGAAGCGCTCCATCAGATTGTCGTACCGCCCGCCGGACAGCACCGGCGCGCCGGCCCCCTCCACATAGCCCCGGAACACCATGCCGGTGTAGTAGTCCAGCTGGTGGACGAGCCCCAGATCGAAGCGGATGTACGCCCCGCAGCCGGCGTCGGTGAGCCTGCCGTACAGCCGGCGGAGGTAGTCGATGCAGGCGCTCTTTCCCGCCAGCTTTTCCGCCTCGTCCAGCACCTCGGGGCCGCCGAACAGATAGGGCAGGCGGCGGAGGGCGGCGAAGGCCGGCTGGCCCCGGTATGGCTCCAGCAGGTCGTTGAGCAGGGCGAAGTTCTTGCCCTCGATGGCGGAGCGGACCCGCTCCAGCTCTCCGGCGGACATATTCATCCGGGCCGCCAGCGCCCGGTAGAACCCGGCGTGGCCCAGTTCGATGTGAAAGCTCCTGAGCCCGCAGCGCCGCAGGGACTCCACCGCCATGGAGACCATCTCCACGTCGGCCTCCTCCCCCACCGCGCCGATGAGCTCCACCCCGCACTGGGCGATCTCCCGGCTCTCCCCCTGGTGGGCGCCCCGGTCCCGGAACACGGTCTGGTCGTAGTAGAGGCGCTGGGGCAGGGGCTCGGAGCGGAGCCGCGTGGCGGCCACCCGGGCGATGGGGGTGGTGCAGTCGGGCCGCATGACCATGATCCGCCCGGAGCGGTCCATGATCTTCAGCATGGCCTCCTGGGGGATGGGGTTGCCCGACTGGACGAACAGGTCGTAAAACTCCACCTCGGGGGTGATGACCTCGGAATAGCCCCGGCTCCGGAACAGGTCCACCAGGGTGTCCTGCACCTGGCGGCGCTCGGCGCACTCGGCAAAGAGGCGGTCCCGGGTGCCCTCGGGGGTGTTGATAATGCTCATTTGCGGATCCCTCGATTCTTTACCTCGCTAATGTGATGAATATTACCACAGGCGGCGAAGGTTGTCAAGGGTCAAAACAGCGAGAACTGGCTGCTGTCGGGCAGATCGCCGAAGGCCCCCGCCTCCTTGAGCTGCTCGATGTGGGTGGCCGACGCCTTGGTGCAGGTGAGGGAGAACTCCTCGATGGAGAGGAAGTCCCTCCCCTGCCGCTTCTCCATGATATCCCAGCCCACCGTCTCCCCCAGGCCCGCCACCGACGTAAAGGGCGGGATAAGGGCGTTCTGCTCCTCGTCGATGAGAAAATTGACCGCGTGAGAGCGGGACACGTCCATCCGGGCGAAGGTGAACCCCCGGCGGTAGAACTCGTACACCACCTCCAGGGTGACCAGCATATCCTCCTCCACGGCGGTGGGCCGGTCGGCCCTGCTCTTGGCGTTCTTCTTGTCGCTGATCTCCTTCATCTTGCGCTTGGTCACCTCGATGCCCCGGCACATGAACTTCTCGTCGAAGGCCTTGGCCCGGATGGAGAAGTAGGCCGCGTAAAACGCCAGAGGCCGGTGGACCTTGAACCAGGCGATGCGGAAGGCCATCATCACATAGGCCACAGCGTGGGCCTTGGGGAACAGATAGGCGATTTTTTTACAGGAGCCGATGTACCAGTCGGGCACCCCGTGCCCCTTCATCTCGTCCTCGGCGCCGTCGGGCAGGCCCCGGCCCTTGCGGACCGACTCCATGATCTTGAAGGCCCGCTTGGGTTCGAATCCCCTGGAGATGAGGTAGAGCATGATATCGTCCCGGCAGCCGATGGCCTCGTTGACCTTGGCGGTGCCGGAGGTGATGAGGTCCTTGGCGTTGCCCAGCCACACGTCGGTGCCGTGGGAGAAGCCGGACAGCCGCACCAGGATGTCGAACTGGTGGGGCTGGGTGTCCACCAGCATCTGGCGGGTGAATTTGGTGTTGAACTCCGGGATGGCCACGGCCCCGGTGGGGCCCAGGATCTCGTCGTTCTCAAAGCCCAGGGCCTTGCTGGTGGTGAAGAGGCTCATGGTGTCCGGGTCGTCCAGGGGGATCTGCCGGGCGTTCACCCCGGTCAGGTCCTC
>CANQKJ010000240.1 GCA_947624465.1 uncultured Oscillospiraceae bacterium | reverse complement strand
GATGAGCCGGGAGACCTTCAGCCACTTGTCCAGACGCATGGGAAACGCTCCTTTACAGTTTTTTCAGGTATTGGGCGGCGGACTTGAGCATCAGCCGCTTGGTGCCCACCCCGTCGAAGGCGATCTCCAGCAGCACGTCGCCGCCGATCTTCTGGGCGGAGGTCACCATGCCCCGGCCGAAGGCCTTGTGCTCCACCGCGTCCCCCGCCTGGATGCTGGGCAGGGAGACGGGGGGCTTGGCCGCCCCGCCCCCTGTGCCGGAGAGCCGGGAGGACTTTGCCGGGGCGCTCCCCGGTCTGGGGTGGGCGGAGGCCGCCTCGGGGCGGCGGGGGTAGCCGCCGGTATAGCTGCCGGCGCTCCGCTCCCGGACGGGCCAGCCACCGGCTGCGCGGCCCTCCCCCCGGCCGTGGTCGAAGTCGTCCCAGCCGCCGGACCGGGCGGCGTAGGGGTCTAAGTAGGAGCGGCCGGAGGCCTCGATCAGCTCCGCCGGGATCTCCCCGGCGAACCGGGAGGGCCGGTTGTTGGCGGTGTGGCCGAACAGCATCCGCTGCCCGGCGCAGGTGAGCACCAGCCGCTCCTTGGCCCGGGTCAGGGCCACGTAGCACAGCCGCCGCTCCTCCTCCATCTCCTCCTGCTCCCCGATGGAGCGCAGGCCGGGGAAGATGCCCTCCTCCATGCCCACCACGAACACCACCGGGAACTCCAGCCCCTTGGCGGAGTGCATGGTCATGAGGACCACCGCGTCCTCGCCGGGGTCGTGGCTGTCGATGTCGGTGTACAGGGCGATCTCGTCCAGAAAGCCCGCGAGAGAGGGCTCCTCGGCGTTCTCCAGATAGCCGTTGATGGAGGTCAGCAGCTCCCGCACGTTCTCCAGCCGGGTGCGGCTCTCCACATCGTTTTTCATCTGGAGCATGGCGGCGTACCCGGTGCGGGAGACCACCTCGTCGTAAAAGGCGGGCAGCTCCATGGTCCGGGACAGGCCGGTCAGCTCCTCGATGAGCTGGACGAACTGCCCCAGCCGGGGGGCGGCCTTCTGCAGGTCCGGCCAGTCGGACGCGCGGGAGATGACCTCCCACAGGGACAGCCCCTTTTCGGCGGCGATGGCCCTGGCCCGCTCCACGGTAGTGTTCCCGATGCCCCTGGGCGGGTTATTGATGACGCGGGTCAGCCGCAGATCGTCGGCGTGGTTGTGGACGGCGCAGAGGTAGGACAGCATATCCTTCACCTCCGCCCGGTCGAAGAACCGGGTGCCCCCGATGACCCGGTAGGGGACGCCGTTGCGTTTCAGGGCCACCTCCAGCTGGTTGGACTGGGCGTTCATCCGGTAGAGGACGGCGTAGTCCTTCCACTTCCGGCCCGCCCGCCAGCCGTCCATGATCTGGCCGGCCACGTACTGGGCCTCGTCGCTCTCGTTCATGGCGGTGTAGAGGGTGACCTTGTCCCCTTCGCTGCCCGCCGTCCACAGCTCCTTGCCCTTGCGGCCCTGGTTGTTCTGGATGACCGCGTTGGCCGCCGCCAGGATGTTTTTCGTGGAGCGGTAGTTCTGTTCCAAGCGGATGGTGCGGCAGCCCTTGTACTGCTCCTCAAAGGACAGGATGTTCTCGATGGTGGCCCCCCGGAAGCGGTAGATGGACTGGTCGTCGTCCCCCACCACGCAGATGTTCTTCCGCCCGCCCGCCAGCAGGGAGGCCAGCAGGTATTGGAGGTTGTTGGTGTCCTGGTACTCGTCGATGAGTACGTAGCGGAATTTTCTCTGGTAATAATCCAGCACGTCATCATGCTCCTGGAGCAGCCGCACCGTGTGGAGGATGATGTCGTCGAAGTCCAGGGCGCCGGCCTCCCACAGCCGCTTCTCATAGGCGGCGTACAGCCGGGCGATCTTTTGCAGCCGGTAGTCGCCGGAGCTGTCCGCCTCCCTGGCAAAATCGGCGGAGAGCTTGAGCCTGTCCTTGGCCTTGGAGACGGCCGCCAGCACCGAGCGGGGTGGGAACTGCTTGTCGTCCATATTCAGCTCCCTGAGGCAGTCCTTCATCACCCGGAGGGAGTCGTCGGTATCGTAGATGGTGAAGGAGGCGGGGAAGCCCAGCTTTTCCGCGTCCCGGCGCAAAATGCGCACGCAGGCGGAGTGGAAGGTGGAGGCCCAGATGTCGTTTGCCGAGGGGCCCAGCATCTTTTCCAGCCGCTCCTTCAGCTCGCCCGCCGCCTTGTTGGTGAAGGTGATGGCGATGATGGTCCAGGGGGGCGCGGGGTCCACGGCGCACAGCCGGTCGGCCCGGTCCTTTTGGGACTTGTCCGGGCGGGCGGCGTAGTCCCGCAGAAAGGCCAGATCGTCCTCGGTCACCCAGTCGGGGACCTCTTCGCAGTCAGAGCCCCGGCCATAGCGGATGAGGTTGGCCACCCGGTGGATGAGTACGGTGGTCTTGCCGGAGCCCGCCCCCGCCAGCAGCAGGAGGGGCCCCTCGGTGGCCAGGACGGCCCTGCGCTGCTCGGGGTTCAGGTGCTTGTAGTTCAGGGCGATGGCGGCGCGCCGCGCTTTGCAGAAATCCAGTTGTTGGCTGGGAGACAGCATGGAATCAGTCCTTCGGATGTAGTGGAAGTATTGTATCATACTTTTCCGAAGAAAAACAGCCCCGTTTTCACAGGGGCTGGTATAATCCACCTTTCGGCTGTCCACAATAGGGCCGGAGGTGTTTTCATGAACAAGAAACGCAGCTGGCTGGAGAAATTCAGCGATTTTATCACCGGCAAAGGATTCTATCTGGTGGTTCTGGTGTGCGTAGCGGCCATCACTCTGTCCGGCTTCTACCTGGTGCAGGGCATCCGGGGCGCCCTGGAGCGCGGGGAGGATCAGCCCGTGTCGGGCACCGCCAACATCACCGAGAGCGCGGCGCCCTCGGTCAGGCCGTCCGCCGCCCCGACAGTCAGGCCCTCGACCGCTCCGACAGTCAGGCCCTCCGCCGCTCCGACGGCCAACCCAACGGCCAACCCCACGGCGGCGCCCACCGCCAAGCCCACGGCCTCCCCCCCCCCCCCCCCCCCCCCCGCCCCCCCCCCCCCCCCCCCCCCCCCCCCCCCCCCCCCCCCCCCCCCCCCCCC
>CANQKJ010000239.1 GCA_947624465.1 uncultured Oscillospiraceae bacterium | reverse complement strand
CATGCCGGAGGACCACATCGGCACCGTGGAGGAGTGGGAGCGCAACCAGGACATCCTGAAGGCCGCCATCACCGCCATGGGCAAGACCTTCGTGGTCAACGAGGGGGACGGCGCCTTCTACGGCCCCAAGCTGGACTTCCATCTGGCCGACTCCCTGGGCCGGACCTGGCAGTGCGGCACCATCCAGCTGGACTCCCAGCTGCCCGAGCGGTTCGAGCTGGAGTACGTGGGCGAGGACGGCCAGAAGCACCGCCCCGTGATGATCCACCGGGTGGTCCTGGGCTCCATCGAGCGGTTCATCGGCGTCATCACCGAACACTTCGCCGGGGCCTTCCCCGCCTGGCTGGCCCCCGTGCAGGTGAAGGTGCTCACCGTCACGGACGACTACGCCGCCGGCGTTGCCGCCAAACTGGACGAGCTGGGCTGCCGGGTGGAGACCGATACCCGCAACGAGAAGATCGGCAAGAAGATCCGGGAGGCCACCCTGGAGAAGGTGCCCTATATGCTGGTGGTGGGCGACCGGGACATGGAGAACGCCACCGTCTCCGTCCGGCACCGCTCCGGCGAGGATATGGGCGCCATGAGCCTGGACGCCTTCGCCGCCCTGCTGAAAGAGGAAGTGGACGGCAAGGTCATCAAGTGACCGCCGCGTAAAAATTTCCCCGCCGTTGATACGGCGGGGAAATTTTTTATACCGTTTACTGGATGCGCTCGAAGTCCGCCGCGCCGTGCTTGCACAGGGGGCACACAATGTCGTCGGGCAGCTCGTCGCCCTCGTACACATAGCCGCACACCTTGCAGACCCAGCCCTTTTTGCCCTCGGTGTCGGGCTTGGGCTTCACGTTCTTCTGGTAGTAGGTGTAGGTCATGGTCTCCTTGTCGGAGAGGACCCGGGCCTCGGTCACCGAGCAGATGAACATCCCGTGGCTGTCCAGGTCCACGTACTGCTCCACCTTCAGGGACAGCACCGCGTTGACATACCTCGGCAGCATCACCAGCCCGTTGCCGGTGCGGGGCAGTTCCCCCTCCCAGCCGGCGAACTTGTCCGCCGTGCGGCCGCTCTGGAAGCCGAAGGTCTCGAACACCTTGAAGGGGGCCTCCACCGACAGGCAGTTCACGTTCATGACCCCCGTCTGCTTGATGACGTGGTGGGAGTAGTTGGCCTTGTTGATGTTCACCGCCACCCGGTAGGGCCGGTCGGTGAGCTGGCTCACGGTGTTGACGATAAGGCCGTTGTCCTTCTGCCCGTCGTTGGAGGTGACCACGTAGAGGCCGTAGCCGATCTTGAAGAGGGCGGTCATGTCGTTTTTGTTGACGGCGGCCTCTCCCCGGGCGATGTACTCCCGGCACAGCTCATCGGACAGCGCCTCGATCTGGGCGCGGCTGTCGTCGTTCAGGGCGGAGAGGATGTGTACCGCCGTGTTGGTGAAGGTCAGGTCCTTGCCGCCCTCCAGCAGGGAGCGCATCACCTTCACCGCCTGGGGGGCCCAGGAGCCGTTCTCCATCAGGGCCACGGTGCGGTTCTGGTATGCCCGCTCGGTCAGATGCTCGATGAAGGTCCGCATGAAGGGGAAGATGTCGGCGTTGTAGGTGGTGGTGGCCAGCACCAGCTTGTTGTAGCGGAAGGCGTCCTCCACCGCCTCGGCCATATCGTCCCTGGCCAGGTCGGTGACCACCACCTTAGGGCAGCCCTTGGCCCGGAGCTTGTCCGCCAGCAGGTTCACCGCGGCCTTGGTGTGGCCGTACACGGAGGTGTAGGCGATGAGGACTCCCTCCGACTCGGGCCGGTAGGAGGACCAGGTGTCGTACTGGTTGAGGTAGTGCCCAAGGTCCTCCTTCAGGACGGGCCCGTGGAGGGGGCAGATGATCCGGATGTCCAGCCCGGCGGCCTTTTTCAGCAGCCGCTGGACCTGGGCGCCGTACTTGCCCACGATGCCGAAGTAGTACCGGCGGGCCTCGCAGTCCCAGTCCTCGTCCGCGTCCAGGGCCCCGAACTTGCCGAAGCCGTCGGCGGAGAACAGGATCCTGTCGGCGGCGTCATAGGTGACGATGACCTCCGGCCAGTGGACCATGGGGGCGGTGACAAAGGTCAGGCTGTGGCCGCCCAGGTCCAGGGCGTCCCCCTCCCCCACCACCAGGCGGCGGTCGGAGAAGTCGTTGCCGAAGAACTGGCCCATCATGGCGAAGGCCTTGGCGGAGGACACGATGACGGCGCCGGGATACGCCTTGGCAAAGGCGGCGATGCTGCCGGCGTGGTCCGGCTCCATGTGCTGGACCACCAGGTAGTCGGGCTTCCGGCCGCCCAGGGCCTTTGCCACGTTGTCCAGCCACTCATGGGTGAAGTGCCGGTCCACCGTGTCCATCACGGCGGTCTTGTCCCCCAGGAGCACATAGGAGTTGTAGGCCATGCCGTTGGGGACCACATACTGCCCCTCGAACAGGTCGATCTGGTGGTCGTTGACCCCCACGTACTTCACGGTCTCGGTGATGTTGATATCCATTGGTAAAACCTCCTTCAGGTCATAAAAATCAGTCTTTCCCATCCCGAAGCAGCTTCTCCGGGTCCTGGGGCTCCACCTGCTCGAACATGGCGAACAGGTCCTCCTCCTCCAGCACCGGCCGGCGGCGCTTCACCAGGGTGGTGAGGATGGGGTACAGCACGATGGCGATGAGGCCGCCGGAGAAGCCGTTGTTGTAGAGGTTCATCCCCTCCAGGGGCAGGCCCGCCTGGAGCACCACCGAGGAGTGGATGAGCCCCGCCAGCACCCCGAAGGGCCAGCCGAAGGTGCCGGCGATGGGGGCCAGGGTGGTGCCGAACAGGGCGGCCAGCTGGAGGGCGGGGGCGTTGAACTCCACATGGTTGGTGAGGCTGCCCAGCAGCACCCCGGCCATCACGGGCAGGATGTTGAAGGGGTGCTTGCCGTAGGCGGAGAACCCCATGATGGTGAAGATGCCGCCGATGGTGGCCCCGTTCAGGTCGCCCCCGGTGAGCAGGATCCAGCCGGTGGCGATCAGCCCGTTGAGACCGATGTTCAGCAGCACCGCGCCCGCCGCAAGGCAGCACAAGGGTTTTGCGTACTTTTTGAGATGTTTGTTCATAAGTCATAC
>CANQKJ010000238.1 GCA_947624465.1 uncultured Oscillospiraceae bacterium | reverse complement strand
CCCCCATGAGCCAGTCTCTCAGCCAGCCCGTCATACCGCCGCCACCGAGATGGAGGACACCAGGGCGATGAGCAGCAGCAGGCAGCAGGCTCCCGTCATCCCCAGAATAAGACCGAAGGCGCCCCCCAGCTGTTCCACCAGGCTGTGGACCCTTCCCTGGCCCACCGCGGCGGCCAGCGCCGCGACCAGCTTGTAGGCCAGGTAGTGGACCGCCAGCTCCAGCAGCGGCACCAGGCAGACGGCCAGCACCGTCACCATTCCAAACACCCCCACTGTCCCCCGCAGGACCCCCGCCGAGGCCAGCACCGTCTCCGCAGCCTCGGACAAAATGCCGCCCACCACCGGAATGGCCCCGGAGATGGCGAACTTGGCTGCCTTGACGGAGGCGGCGTCCGCCGTCCCGGCGATGACCCCGCTGGCGGTCAGATACCCCACAAATGCCAGCATCACGGCGGTGAGCACGGTGGTGACCGCCCACTTCAGCAGGGCGGCCAGCCGCTTCAGGCCCTCGTTGCCCACCGCCGCCCAGGCCACCGAGGCCGCGATGTATCCGTACAGCACCGGCACCAGCAGCCCGTCGATGAGATTCATCAGCACATCGGAGAACAGCACCGCCGCCATCTGCCTTGCCGCCGCGCCTGTGACCGCCCCGGTGGCCGCCGTCACCGCCGCCACGGCGGGCAGCAGCACATTGGCAAAGGAGCGCATATCCTCCAGCGCGCCGGCCCCCATCCCTATCAGGGAGTTTACGTCGGCCACCGCCACCGCCGTCACCGCCAGGGTGCCCGCCAGTGTCACGGCCGCGCCGCCCCTCGCTCCCAAGCTGTCCTGTGCCGTGTCCGCCAGCCCCACCAGCAGCAGGATGACCAGCAGCAGCACCCCGGACCGCACCGCCCGGCGGACGATCCCGTGGATCTCCCGGCTGCCGGTGTCCAGCAGCGTCCCGATCCCCTCGTCCAGCGTGAGTCCATAATCGATCTCGGAGCCGCTGTCCTCGGCGGCCCGCTCCAGCTCGTCCAAGTCAATGATAGGTTCCTCCCAGACGCCATCCTCCGCCGCCCGCACGGGGATGATGAGTGCCAGCAGCATCAGGATCAGCGTCAGGAGGGTGAAAACGCCGTATCTTCCCATAGCGCGCCCTCAGAGCAGGCCTGTCAGCAGCTCCAGCACCGCCGACATCAGCGGCAGCGCCGCCGCCAGCGCCAGAGCCGTCCCAGCCAGCTCCACCGCCGAGGCCAGCGCGCTCTCCTGGGCGTCCCGGCAGAAGGCCGCCGCCATATGGGTGACCACGGCGATCCCCGCCGTCTTGACCACCGGCTCCAGCACCGCCGGCGAAAGCCCTCCCGTCTCGGCCAGCCTGTCCAAAAAGTTCAGCACCGCGCTCAGCGCCCCCGAGCACCAGAGGACCAGCAGCGCCCCGGCGCTCAGGCCCAGCCCCAGGGCGATCTCCGGGGCCTGTTTTCGGATCGCCACGGTGCAAATGGCCGCCGCTGCCGCCGCCGCCCCGATCCGTACCGCGCCGCTCACAGCCCGAACAGGCCCTTGACCAGATCGAACAGGTCGCTGATCTGCTGGACCACCAGCATCAGCACTACCACCAGACCCACCAGAGTGGTCATGGTGGCCATCTCCTCCCGGCCGGAACGGGACAGCACCTGATTGAGCACCGACACCAGGATGCCGATGGCCGCGATGCGGAAGATCAGATCCACGTTCAAGAAAACGTCCCCCTCTTATGTAATGTGTAATTCCTTTACAGAATCTTAAAACAGAATGATCACCAGCAGCAGGCCGCCGAAGGCGCCCAATATCCCGTAGAGCCGTCCCAGCCGCTCCCGGCGCTCCTCCGCTTTTTCCCTCTGCCGCGCCAGACGGTCCGCCGCCCGCTCCAGCGCCCGCAGCTGGCTGTCCCCGTCGTACCGGCCCAGCACGGAACCCAGCTCCTCCAAAATCGCGGCGTCCTCCCGCTCCAGGCAGAGCTGGGCGGCGCTCACGCACTCCGTCCACACCTGCCGGAATGGCCTCCCCTCCAGCGCGGAGGCCTCTCCGGCACAGAGGCGGAGCAGCCGCGCCGTCCGGCCGGACGCTCCCTCCGCCGCCCGCCCGAGCGCCTCGGGCAGAGGGGACAGACGCCAGCCCAGCTCCCGCTCCAGGGCCTCCACGGCGCTCTCCAGTCCCCGCAGGTCCTGGACCCGCCCCGTGAGACGGCCCACCGCCGTAAGGCCCGCGCCCAGGCCCCCCAGGGTCAGCAGCGCCGCCCCCAAAAGCCGTATCATCACAATCCCTCCACCCGGACGGTCCGCCCTCCGCCGCTCCGCTCGATGACCGCCAGCCGCCGGAACACCCCGGCGGACAGCAGTTCCCGGTAGACTGGCCTCCGCCGCAGATCGGCGGCGCTCGCCCCGTGGGCGGTGGCGATGAGTTCCACCCCGCACCCCGCCGCCTGGAGGAAGGCCTCCCCGTCCGCCCAATCCGTGATCTCGTCGGCGGCCAGCACCTGGGGATCCATCCCCCGCAGGAGGATGGACAGCCCCGCCGCTTTGGGGCAGCCGTCCATCACATCGGTATGCCGGCCCACGTCCAGTTGGGGTTCTCCCCGCCACAGGGCGGCGATCTCCCCCCGCTCGTCGGCCACTCCCACCCGGTGGGGGGCGATCCCCTCCCCGTCGGAGAGGGCGCGGACCAGATCCCGCAGGAGGGTGGTCTTCCCCGCCCCCGGCGGGGCCAGGATCAGGGTGCTGAGGAAGCGGCCGTTCTCTGTCAGCCCTGGCAGCAGGGGGACGGCCTGTCCCCTGATCTGCCGGGCCACGCGGATGTTCAGGGACGACAGTTCCCCCAGGGTGACAATCTCCCCGTCTCTGCACACCGCCGTGCCGCACAGGCCGATCCGGTGCCCGCCCCGCAGCGTCACGAACCCCCGCCTGACCTTGTCCAGCGCCGTGTGGGCGGATGCCTGGGTGGCGTTCTCCAACGTCTGCCGGAGGTGCTCCTCTGCGACGGCGGGGCCGCCCGCCTCGATCTCCCCCTCCGGCAAAAGGACGGACAGGGGGAAGCCCCGCCGAAGGCGGAATTCCTCCGCCTCCGCCAGGCGGCGCTCTCCGATCTTCCCC
>CANQKJ010000237.1 GCA_947624465.1 uncultured Oscillospiraceae bacterium | reverse complement strand
CTATCAGGCCATGCGCCGGGGACTCATGTCCCACCGATACGACATCCTGGTGGTGAAGGACTTCTCCCGGTTCTCCCGGCGCAACAGCCGGGGGCTGGTGGAGCTGGAGGACCTGCGGGACGCCGGGGCGCGCATCATCTCCATCGGGGACGGCATCGACTTCCCCAACGACGACGACTGGCTGAAGATCCAGTTCCAGTTCCTCATCAACGAGATGCCCGTGACCGACACATCGAAAAAGGTCAAGTCGGTCATCCGACGCCGGCAGCAGGACGGCAAGTGGATCTGCGCCGCTCCCTACGGCTACATCGTCAACAAGCGGCAGGAATTCGAGGTAGTGCCCACCGAGGCCGAGGTGGTCCGGGAGATCTTCCGGCTCTATCTGGACGGCTGGGGCTACAAGAAGATCGCCAACCACCTGACCGATCGGGGCGTCCCCACCCCCCGGATGACCGAGCGGGAGCGCAGGGAGGCCGCCGGGGAGGAGTGCCGCCGGGCCGTCAAGCCGGTGTGGGCCATCGTCACGGTACAGGGCATTTTGGACAACGACTTCTACATCGGCACCCTGCGGCAGGGCAAATACGCCCGGAAGAAGATCAACGGCTCCGAGATCAGGCGGGACGAGGCGGAGCATCTGGTGTTTGAGAACCACCACCAGGCCATCATCGACTACCGCACCTTCGCCGCTGTCCGCGCGCTGCGGGAGAAGCGCTCCACCGTCCACTACCGGGGCGTGAAGAAGTACGACAATATGTACTCCGGCTTCCTGGTGTGTGGGGACTGCGGCGCCCCCATGTTCGCCATGAGCCGCGCCGCCCTGAAGGAGGCCTACCGCTGCGGCACCTACCACCGGCAGGGGATCAGGGGCTGCACCAGCCACCACATCCGGGCGGACAGGCTGGACGAGCTGCTGAAAGCCTATATCCGCAGGGTGAAGGAGAACTCCGCCGCCATGCTGGAGCGGCTCAACGCCGATCTGGCCAAGCAGGCGGAGGACGTGGCAGAGACGGAACAGAGCGCCGCACACCTGGATGAGGTACTCTCCGGCCTCCAGGAGGAGTTGAAGGTCACCAAGCGCCAGCGGGTGCGGGATATCGTGAAGCACCCGGAGCAGGAGGACGTGCTGAACGAGACCTATGACGAGCTGGAGTCCGATCTGGCCCGCCGCATCGCCGGCCTGCAAACCCAGCTCCAGCTGACCGCCGACAAGCGGAACACCATCATCCGGGTGAACCGGGCGGCCAAGACCGCCCTGGAGGTGTTCGACGACATCCTGAACAAGGAGAAGCTGGACCGGAACGACCTGGAGCTCATCATTGAGAAGATCGCGGTCTACGAGGATCACCTGGAGATCCGGCTCAAGCCCGACATCGACAGCCTGCTGCGCTGCGGCGCGCTTCCCGAGGCCCCCGGGGAGGAAGCCGTAAATTTTGACCGGGGCATGGAGGATATCTCATCCGTCCGCATCGTTCAGACCTCGGGAAACCATCTGAACAAGGTCTTCCATGCCAACGTTATCAGCAACGGCGACCCCCTGGAGATCTACACCGACCGTGAGGGCGGCGTGATTTTCAAAAAATATTCCCAACTGGGCGATGTGTCCGAGTTCGCCGCCCAGCTCTGCGACACCATCAGCCGGGTGGCGGGCCTGCCCGCCGTCATCACCGACCGGGACAGCTGCATCGCCGCCGGTGGTATGCCCCGCCGGGAGGTAGTGGACAAGCGGATCTCCTCCCAGATCGAACAGATCATGGAGGACCGCCGGGGCGTCCGCCCGGAACAGCCCGTGCCCATCTGCGACGGCCTGGACAAATACCACGCACTGATCGTGGTGCCCATCCTGTCGGAGGGGGACGTGCTGGGCTGCGTGGCCTTCGTCAGCGACGGAGACGCCCCCAGCCTCGGCGACACCGAATTGAAGCTGGCCCAGGCCACCGCCGGGTTTCTGGGCCGTCATATGGAGGCGTGACCGGGAGGGCAAACCCCTCTATTAGGCAAAGGACGTCCCCCCGCTTCGCGGGGGGACGTCCTTTCTTGCTACTTGGTCTTTGTATCCTCTTTCGGGGCGCAGCCGGAGCAGCCATTGCAGCCCTCGCAGCCACAGCCGCAGCCGCCCTTTTTACGGCTCTTCCAGGCGGAGCGCCACGCCAGCACGGCCAGCGCCGCGATCACCGCCAGCACGATCAGCGTTCCAAGGATCTCAGGCATATCGGGCCTCCTTTCCCGTTACACGCCGGCCGCGTCCACGCTGCGGCGGGAGGCGGTCTGGGACAGCTTGGGCGCGGGCCGGAACAGCAGATAGAGCATCCCGGCCAGCAGGACCAGCGCGACGGCGGTGAAGAACCCGAACCCGCCGCCGGTGAACAGCGTCCCCAGCTGGTAGACGATGAGGGACACCACATAGGCGAAGCCGCACATATAGCCGATGGCGGCGAAGGTCCACTTCACGTTGTTCATCTCCCGCTTGATGGCGCCCATGGCGGCGAAGCAGGGGGCGCACAGCAGGTTGAAGATCAGGAAGGTGTAGGCGGTCAGGGCGGTGAAGTGGCCGGCCACCTGGGCGGTGAAATTGCCCTGATAGAGGACGTGCAGGGTAGCGGGCACCTCCTCCTTGGCGATGAGGCCGGTGATGGTGGCCACCGTGGCCTGCCAGTTGCCGAAGCCCAGGGGGGCGAACACAAAGGCTACCGCGTTCCCGATGTGGGCCAGCAGGGAGGTATTGCTGTCCTCCACCAGGCCGAAGCCGTCAGGCCCGAAGCCGAAGCCCTGGAGGAACCAGAGGATGATGGACGACAGGAGGATGACCGTACCGGCCCGCTTGATGAAGGACCAGCCCCGCTCCCAGGTGGCCCGCAGCACGTTGGTGGCGGAGGGGGCGTGATAGGCGGGCAGCTCCATGACGAAGGGGGCGGGCTCGCCCGCGAAGGCCCTGAACTTCTTCAGGATGATACCGGACACCACCACGGCGGCGATGCCGATGAAGAAGGCGGACCAGGCCACCAGGAAGGAGCCTCCGAACAGGGCGGCGGCGAACATGAGGATGATAGGCATTTTCGCGCCGCAGGGCATGAAGGTGGTGGTCATGATGGTCATCTTGCGGTCCCGGTCCTGCTCGATGGTCCG
>CANQKJ010000236.1 GCA_947624465.1 uncultured Oscillospiraceae bacterium | reverse complement strand
ACGCCAAAAATAAATCTGAGGCACTATTGCCTAATACGGTATTTGAAACTTCATCACTTATGCTGAATGAAAACAGTAAATGTGCAAAAGAAAACTTTAATGTTTTTTGCTACTAAAAAGAAACTATGGATGGCATAATTTATAATCAAATATTGGAGAAGGTGGCATAATCTTATCCTTTCGGGCTGAAAGTGCCGGGGGCAATCCCCGGCACAGCGGTGTCTATTGATTTTACATTAAAGATTGCGTAAGCATTTATGGCATTACCTCAACTATATTCCTGTGGAGAAAAAACGTATATGTAAGCGCCGTCAGCCATTAGGCTGTGCGGCGCTTTTGTCACCTGCTGTCCCTGTCAACGGCCCTCCTGTGTGGCTGTGGCCGCTGTCTGCCCTGCTCCTGGAACTGCCTGAGCTTTCTTAGAACGCTCTCCCGTTCGGGCGGTCTGAGCCGTTCCTCTCTGGCGGGCCACCGGCGCTCGTTTACCTTCCGTTCCCACTCGGCCATCTCCCGGTTATACCGGCTGACAACGGACTCCGCCATGCGGTAGGCCGCCGTGAACGTCTGCACGTCGTGGTAGCCCTCCGCCCGGACGATGGCGGGCAGCGTGTCGAGCCTGCGGGCGACCTCTTTCTCCGTCTGCTCGATCTGCTGTGAAAGGGCCTTGCGCTCCTTGCCCTTGAAGATGCCCGTGATGGCGGCAAGCTGCTGTTTCAGGTCGGGCAGCACATCCTCCTGCAAGCGTCTGATGTCACTGGCCTCGCTCTGTACCCTTATCATCAGGTTCTGCATGGAGCGGAACTCCGCCATGTTGATGTCCAGTGTGGGCCTCGGCGGCATCTCCCGCTGGCGGATCAGTCCTTGCAGGAAGTCTTTGGCCTTACCCACGATGGCCCGGAACAGGTGGGGCATCCACCCCTCCTGGCGGATAGATTGCCGGACTTTCTCGTGTATCTCAGCCTGTTTGACCTCCAATACTTCCGTCTCCGGGATGCCCGTCAGGAGCGCCACGTCTGCCGTTCGGTTCCACTCCTGTCTCGCCTCATTGTCCGCCCTGATCTCTTCCGCCCTGGGGTTGTTCTTGCCGATCTTCCTGGTTGGAAGATATACGCTTTGCGGGTCGAACACATCCAACCGCCGCTCCGGGTCCGACACATGGCGGTTGATGAGGCCGGTGTAGAGTTCCTTGGCCTCCGCCACGAAGTCCTCCTGTTTGAAACGGGTGTCCTTGACGGTGAACAGATGGCGCTCGTAGACCTCGCCTTTCTTGATGACGGTACAGCCCTTGCGTATCTGCCCGTCCTCCCCGGTGATCTCCTTTTTGGTTCGGACGTGTTTTCCGGCTTCGTCATAGAACATACTCCGGGACGCGATCTTTACCTCCGGCTCCGGCAGCAACCTCCGTTCACTGAAAATCAGGTGGATGTGATAATTGGTCCTGGTCTTGTTGTGGTGCAGGGCGGACACACACTCTACTCCGTACCGCCTGCGGAACACATCCGTGAAATCCTCAAGCACCTGCTGAGGATCATAGCGAGTGTATTCTTCCGGCAGGGCGATGATGAGTTCCCTCGCCTCGATGCACTTTCCCTCTGTCCCGCTTCTCTTGAACTCCTGCCGGTTCTCTTTGGCAAGGGCTGTCCAGAATGCGGCGTCGGCGGTACGATAGGTGGCGTACAGGTTCTCCTGTCTGGCCGGGCTGGTGATATAGGAGATCCGACCCTTGACATTGGGCAGCTTCGACATCTGGATGAAGCTGTGTCTGGCCATTGATACCTCCCTTCTTTAAGCTCGTGGGGTCTGGCCCCCGGCAGGGCGAAATACACAGAGTACAAACCGAAGGTTTGTGCGATGGGTGTATTTCGCTCTCAAACGCCGAGGGCTTCCTACCGGCTGAAGAAAGGTCAGTCCAGCCTCCGTACATCGGCCTGGTTCCGCAGGTCCCGTCCCTGATTGACCGCCATGAACCGCTCCAGCGTGTCGCTGCGGATGATGGTCTTGCGCCCTACTTTGAGGACGGGCAGCTTCTTCCACTCCACCAGCTTCCGCATGGTGTTCCGCCCGATGCCGCTGCACTCTGCCGCTTCCTCGATGGTCATTCCTAATTTGGTGATGCTCATTCTCATTCCTCCTTTGCGAAGTGCCTGTTTTGCAACCCTTCTATCTTTATTATAATCATATTGCATCTTCCTGTCAACCCGTATTGCAACCTCTTAATAAAATTTTTTGAAAAAATATCGCAAAAAGGGTTGCAAAGTAAAAACGTATATGCTATACTGATACTCGACAGGAGGTGAAAACCTTGAAAAATCCAGAAATGCTCACCCCAAAACAGGTCGGTGAGCGGATCAGAGAGCGCAGAGACGATCTAAAGATCTCCATGCCGGAGTTGGGGCGACGGATCAATGTGAACAAGTCCACCATCCAGCGGTATGAGACAAGCGGTGTCGATCCCAACCGGACGATGGTCATCGCCGGTCTTGCCGAGGCCCTGCTGACCACCCCTGAATGGCTGACGGGCCTCTCCGACGAGAAGGAGTACAGCGCCCCTACAGTCTGCCAGAGGGACATCGACAAGCACATCCAGAAGTACCTTGACACGGTGACCGCCGTGGTAAAGGACGAGCCCCAGCAGGAACTGCTCACGACCTTCCTTGGACAACTGATCGACCTGTACTCGGTACTCTGTCACCACTTCGCTTCCGCTATGGCGGAGGTAGACCGTGTAGCGGAGGACGAGGGGCTGAAGCAATCGCTCAGGCGGTATGCCATCGAAGCGGGTGCGATCACTGAGCGGGTCTATTGCCGGGAGATGGAGACGCCGGTAGAGGATATGAAGCGTTATCTGGACGGATTGCTACATATCTACGACGAGGGCAGATCAAAAGTAAAGATCAGCGACCTCTTCGAGATAGTGTCGGAGGCCGAGAGACGGCTTACCGAAAAGACATCCGTGGCACCTTGACAACAGAAAAGCCGGTTGGAACCAACCGGCGGGAATGATGAACGCACATCATACGTCACAGTCCCGGTTGCCACGGATAGAAAGGAGAAAAAATATCTATGGCAAAAGGTTCTGTGCGCAAGAAAGGCAAAAAGTGGTACTATCGGTTCTACGTCGAGGA
>CANQKJ010000235.1 GCA_947624465.1 uncultured Oscillospiraceae bacterium | reverse complement strand
CCGTAGGAGGGCGGGTCCATGATGACGGCGTCATACCGGCGGCCGCGGCGGATCTCCCGCTCCACGAACTTGGCGCAGTCGTCCACGATCCAGCGGATGGGGGCGTCCTCCAGCCCGGAGAGGCGGGCGTTCTCCCTGGCCCACTGGACCATGCCTTTCGCCGCGTCCACATGGCAGACGCTGGCCCCCGCCGCCGCGCAGGCCACGGTGGCCCCGCCGGTGTAGGCGAACAGGTTCAGCACCGAGACGGGCCGGCCGGCCGCTTTGATCCGCTCCCGTGCCCAGTCCCAGTTGGCTGCCTGCTCGGGGAAGACCCCGGTGTGCTTGAAGTTCATCAGCCCCACCTGAAAGGTCAGGTCCTTATAATGTAACTGCCATCTGCCGGAATCGCCGCCGCTGGCCCACTGGCCGCCGCCGGTGCTGGAGCGGGCGTACCGGGCGTCGGGCTTTTTCCAGCCCCGGTGGGTCCGGGGGGTGTCCCAGATGGCCTGGGGGTCGGGCCGCACCAGCAGCTTGTTCCCCCAGCGCTCCAGCTTCTCGCCCCTGCCGCAGTCGATCAGCTCGTACTCGGTCCAGTCAGACGCCAGCCACATGGTACCCCTCCTCTCACAGGCGCATATGAAATCAAGATATTATACTACAACCGTGCCCAATAGTCAAACAGAAAGAATCGACCGGGGCCGTCCCTCCACCGGGGACATTTCCGCCCCGCCCGCCGGGTCAAAAACGGGGCGGAGCGCCCCGCAAAATTCGTGATATTTTTTGCGGCCAAAAATATTGACAAGGGGGGGCAAACGGACTATAGTGTAACTCGCTATCCGTGAAAACCCGGGCCGGCCCCCGCCGGTTGTCCGCAATGGACGGACACGCGCCGGGTGAATAAATCGAGGGAGCTGAAATTGGTCAAATAACCGTGAAAAGGTGATGTATCATGTCCAAGGAACTGATCCGTCTGTCCGACTGCGTCATGGCTTACGACGATGACGTAGTGCTGGATCACATCGACCTCTCCATTCAGGATAAGGAATTCCTCACGCTGCTGGGCCCCAGCGGGTGCGGCAAAACGACCACGCTCAGAATCATTGGTGGTTTTTTGACGCCGACCTCTGGGGACGTTTTGTTTGACGGCCGCCGCATCAACGATGTGCCGCCCCACAAGCGCATGGTGAACACCGTGTTCCAGCGGTACGCCCTGTTCCCCCACCTGAACGTGTTCGAGAACGTGGCCTTCGGCCTGCGGATGGGCCAGACCGTGGTGGAGCAGGTGGATGGGAAAGAGGTCCGCCGTAAGGTGAAGATCCCCGAGGGGGAGATCCGCCAGCGGGTGATGGAGATGCTGGAGATCGTGAACCTGAAGGGGTTCGAACGGCGGCCGGTGACCGCCCTGTCCGGCGGCCAGCAGCAGCGGGTGGCCATCGCCCGGGCGCTGGTGAACCGGCCCAAGGTGCTGCTGCTGGACGAGCCTCTGGGGGCGCTGGATATGCGGCTGCGCAAGGATATGCAGCAGGAGCTGAAGCGCATCCAGCAGGAGATGGAGATCACCTTTATCTATGTGACCCACGACCAGGAAGAGGCCCTGGCCATGTCCGACACGGTGGTGGTCATGGACGGGGGCCGCATCCAGCAGGTGGGTTCCCCGGAGGACATATACAACGAGCCCCAAAACGCCTTTGTGGCCGATTTCATCGGCGAGTCCAACATCATCGACGGCATCATGCGCGCCGACGGGGTGGTGGAGATATTCAACCGCCGGTTCCAGTGTCTGGACAAAGGGTTCGACAGGGACGAGCCGGTGGACGTGGTCATCCGGCCGGAGGACGTGGACATCGTGTCCGAGGCGGAGGGCCAGTTGAGGGGCACCGTCACCGCGGTGACCTTTAAGGGGGTCCACTACGACACCATCGTGGACTTCTACGGCTTCAAGTGGCTGATCCAGACCACAGACTTCTGCCCGGTGGGATCCCACATCGGCATCAAGATCGACCCCGACGGCATCCATGTCATGAAGAAGAGCCAGTACTCCGGTATGTTCGGCGACTACTCCTCCTATTCCGAGGAGTACGACGAGATCAACGACCCCACCCTCCTGGACGAGGAAGAGGAGGGCGCGGACGATGAGGAATAAGCGTTCTCTCTTCGCCATCCCCTATGTGATCTGGATGGCGCTGTTCGTGGTCATCCCCATCGTCATCATGCTGGTGTACTCGCTGACCGTGGCCGTCACCACCGACGGGGGGGAGAGCATCCAGTTCTCCCTGGAGAACTTCACCGGCATGGGACTCTACGTGAGCGTGTTCGCCCGGTCCTTTTGGCTGGCCATCATCGCCACCCTGGTGTGCCTGCTCATTGGCTACCCGGTGTCCTACCTGATGGCGAAGGAGGGGGCCGGCTTCCAGCGGGTGGCCATGGCCCTGATCATGCTGCCCATGTGGATGAACTTTCTGCTGCGCACCTACTCCTGGATGTCCATCCTGGAGAACAACGGCCTTTTGAACCAGCTCTTTCAAAAGCTGGGGATCATCGCCCTGTACAACAGCCTTACCGGGCAGAACATCGAGTACTTTCAGATGATCCGCACCCCCGGCGCGGTGGTGCTGGGCATGGTGTACAACTATCTGCCCTTTATGATCCTGCCCATCTACTCGGTGCTGTCCAAGATGGACCGCTCCCTGGTGGAGGCGGCCCAGGACCTGGGGGCGGGCACGGCGGACGTATTCCGCCGGGTGACCCTGCCCCTGTCCCTCCCCGGCGTGCTGTCCGGGGTGACTATGGTGTTCGTCCCCTCGGTGTCCACCTTCGCCATCTCCCGGCTGCTGGGAGGGGGCACCCAGATGATGCTGGGCGACCTTATTGAAAACCAGTTCCTGGGCGGGGCGTATAACCCCCACCTTGGCGCCGCCATCTCCATGGTGATGATGGCCATCGTGCTGATCTGTATGCTGGTCATGAACCACTTCGGCGAGGGCGAAGAACAGGCGGTGATGCTATGAGACGGCGCAACGGTTTCGGCGGCCGCCTGGGCATCGGCCTGGTGTTCCTGTTCCTCTATCTGCCCATCATCCTGCTCATCGTCTTCTCCTTCAACGCCGGGGACTCCTCCGCCGTGTGGCAGGGGTTCTCCCTCCAGTGGTATCAGTCCCTGTTCC
>CANQKJ010000234.1 GCA_947624465.1 uncultured Oscillospiraceae bacterium | reverse complement strand
GGTACGGGCGTCCCCCAGCACGTACACGGAGATGGGGTCGGACAGCAGCAGCACCAGCCCGCCCAGGGGCAGGGCCAGCAGGAAAAAGCAGCCCAGGGCACGCTTCAAAACGGCCTTCACCGCGCCGCTGTCCCCCAGGGCATAGTACCGGGCGGACTGGGTGGATACCGCCACCGTCAGCCCCACTGCGGTCACCGACATGAACATGGAGTAGACGGGCATCACCAGCTGGTACAGCCCCATGGTCTCCGCCCCGATGATCCGGGACAGGGCCATGCGGTAGAGAAAGCCCACCACCTGGGAAAACAGCCCGGTGGCGGTGAGCAGGAGCGTCCCCGCTAAGATGGCCGGCAAGACAAGCCCCCCTTTCAACGGATAAGCTATCCTATGAAAGAGGGGTTGTCTATCATGTTTGACCGTCCGCGATCCGCTCCAGCGCGCCGGTGGCGGCGTCCAGATAGTATTCGGCGGTGTTGGTGACGACGCGCCAGCAGGGGGTCAGCCGGGTGACGCCGGAGGAGGTCTGGCCGGAGCGGTATCCCGCCGACATGGAGACGAGGGCGGAACACACGTCCCCCCGCTCCTGGACGCCGTCCAAAAACCGCATGAGGGCGGTGGGCAGGGTGAGGACGCCGCCGCTCTCCCTGGCGGCGGTGTCGGAGGCCAGCAGGGTGCCCTCCACGGTCCGGAGCCGGCCCTCCCGGTAGGTGAAAACGGCGGTGCAGGAGAACAGCGGGGTCCCCTCCCAGGTCTGGGCGAAGATCACGTTCACGTCCCCGTTTTTCAGTTCGGCGACGGTCCGCTCCCCCTCTACCCCCATCTTCTCCAGCAGGGCACCGGCGTGGGCGTCGGGGTCGTCGGTCTGCCAGCGGGGGTCGTCGCCCAGCCGGGCGGACAGCTCCCCTCCCGGCCGGATGGACACCTCCCCGGCCTCCGTCTGATAGAGGTAAAGCCCGCCTCCCCGGTTGTCCCCGGCGGCGGCCTCCCCCAGCAGGGCGGCGGCCAGGGCCCCCTCTCCGGCCACGTCCCGCTCCACGCTGACGGGACTCAGGCCCTCCGCGGCGGACAGGGCGGACTGCTCCACCTGGATGCCCTGGTTCCCAAGGGCCTCCACCGCCTGAGTGAGGGCCGTCCGCTCATAGGAGTCGGCCTCGCTCCTGCGGGCCCATACCAGGGCCAGCAGAAAGCCGTTCACCAGCAGAAGCAGCAGAATGATGATGTTTTTTACCTTTCGCCACTCCACGGCGGGCGGCCTCCTCTCTCGCTGTTTTACTCCGCCACCCACTGGGGGGCGGCGGTGTCCGCGCCGCCGTCCAGGTACAGGATGCGCAGCTCCAGCCGCTGTCCCGTCAGCTCCGGCAGGATGGCCGCCGCCCGGTCGACGGGCAGCAGCATGGCGGTCTGTTCGGTGGCCGCGTAGCTGCGCAGGCGCAGGGTAAAGTCGGTGATATAGCCCTCCCGGATCAGGAACCGGGCGCACCAGCCCTCCCGGTAGAGCCGGACGGCGCTGCCGTCCAGCCGGTAGCCGAAGGTGACCTCAAAGCCGTCCTCCTCCTGTCGGGCGGAGATCAGATACAGGGAGGCCTCCCCGCAGAGGGCGCCCACCGTCTTCTCCGCCAGGGCGCGGGCGGCCTCGATGGCTCCCGCCGCGCCGGGGCCGGCGGGGTATCTGCCCCCCTGGGCCGCCCGGTAGGTCACGCCGCCGCCGTTCTCCACCTCCAGCCTGTCGCCGCCGTCCAGGTAGGCCTCGCCGCCGCTGACCTGGGTGTGGTCCTGGCCGCTGAAGGACAGGGCGGACAGGAGCGCCGACACATTGGCCTGGCTGATGGGGTCGCTCACGGCGTACTCCACCCGGGCGTACTCCTCGGTGACGAGGGTGTAGGGCTGGAGCAGGGCGGACAGCGTCTCGTCCTCATAGGCGAAATAGGCGCCGTTGTCCCGGTAGTCCCCGGTGACAGGCTCCAGGTGGAGGGAACGGCTCAGGGCGGTGCCGCAGCGGTAAAAGAGACCCGTGCCGGCGTCCTGCCAGCACAGCAGCACCTCGTCCCCCTCCCCGGCGCACAGCAGCAGCCGGCGGGCGGACCCCTCCAGGGCGCACTCCCCCGCCTCGCTGAGCCAGCCGCCCAGGGCGGACAGGGGGATCTCCCCGGCAAAATCGAAATACAGCCCCGGGGCGGACAGGCTCCTCCGCCACTCCTCCTGCCGGACGGTCCGTGGGTCCCCGGCGGAGGCCAGCGCGTCCCCCAGCAAGGGGCCGATCCGGGCAAATATCTCATTGACCTGCGCCTGGTCGTACTGCACGCCGAAGCGGCCCTCCCCGCCCGTGATCACCAGCGCGGCCGGCAGGGTGGCCGCCGTGGGGGCGCTCTCCCCGGCGGGGCCGTCCGCCGGCTCCTGCCGGGGCACCAGGCCGGAGAGGCTCCCGCTGCCGAACAGCAGCACGGACAGCAGGAGGGCGGCGGACAGGGCCAGCAGGGCGATGACCAGGTCCTTCCCCCACTCGATCCAGCGCTCAGCCCTCCTCATTTCGCTCCGCCTTTCGTGGTCCGCCGATGGGCAGCTCCATCCGCACGGTCAGGCCCGGCCCCTCCTTGTCCACCAGGTACAGCGCGCCCTCGTGCTGATTCATGATCTCCCGGGCGATGGACAGCCCCAGCCCCGTGCCGCCGGACTGGCGGGAGCGGGCCTTGTCCACCCGGTAGAACCGCTCGAAGATATGCTCCCGGTCGGCCTCGGGGATGCCGATGCCGTTGTCGTCTACCTGCATCCACACCCTGTTCCCCGCCCTTCCGGCGGAGATGACGATGCGGCCCCCGTCGGGGGTGTACTTGATGGAGTTGGACAGGATGTTCATCATCACCTGGACCACCCGCTCCCGGTCGGCGATCACCTCGGGCAGATCGGGGGGCAGGTCCAGGATCAGTTCGTGGGCGTGGTTCTGGGCGTCCAGCCGGATGGCCTGGTAGGTGTCGTCCACCGCCTGGCCGAAGGGGAAGCGGCTCAGACGCAGCTCGCTCCGGCCCGAGTCGAACCGGGACAGGGTGAGCAGATCCTGCAGGATGTGGATCATCCGGTCGGACTCGTTGAGAATGACGCCCAGGAACCGCCGCTCCATCTCCGGGGGAAGGTCGCCCACCCCCTCGGCCAGGGTCTCGGTGTAGCTCCTGATGTTGGTCAGGGG
>CANQKJ010000233.1 GCA_947624465.1 uncultured Oscillospiraceae bacterium | reverse complement strand
ACTTGCCGGTGCTCTCCATGCAGACATCTTTGCAGTTGTAGTCGAGCAGCCACTGCTTGAAAGCGACAAGGCCGCTGTAGAAGGTAGAGAATCGTTTTTGATGGTAATGGGGAATGATGCCATCGCTTGTGATGACCGTAGCGACGAGAAAGGTTTTGTGAACATCGACGCCACAGCAGATGGGGTAAGTGAGTTTCATATCGCGCCTCCTTCTAAATTAAAGGGAGAGGCAGTGACTGCACCGCTACACAAAAATACAGAAGTATTTTACAATTCTTACTGTGCGGACTCAAACGACCCTCTTATTTGTGCTTGAATAGCGGTGCTTACACTGATTTATATACTGCCTTTGCGACTGATGAGTTGCGTGCAACTCACCTCCCCGTGCTCTGTAGTTTGCCTCTCTTGCCGCTATTATACAGGAAAACAGATAATTTTGCGGCATCTGTTTTCATCCCTATTTGTGCCGGTGCCGCACCGGCATGGTAATTTATATGAAAGAAACTGTTTTGGTGGCATCAGAGTTTTTCTCATCAGCAAAAAAAGCGCCCGATCTTGGCATAATGCAAAAAGCTGTCACAACCTGGCTCACGAAAGAACTAACCATAGACGCTCACGGCGGATTTTACCAGCGAAGGCATTTGAAATAGACCCTGGCTATTCGGCGGCGCTCATGGTATAATCAGCATGAGCAGTTACGCCTGGAAAGAGGTGTAACCAATGCTATGCGCAATTTACACAAGACTGAGTAAGGAGGATGAGGAAAAACATCAGCCCGAGTCCGAGAGCATCCAAAACCAAAAATCTTTGCTGATCAACTATGCTGTGGAGCGGGGCTGGGACATTTATCAGATATACTGTGACGAGGACTACTCTGGCGCGGACAGCCAGAGACCGGATTTCAATCGGATGCTGAAAGCGGCCAAAGAGAAGAAGTTTCAGATCGTCTTGTGTAAGAGCCAGTCCCGGTTTACACGGGACATGGAACTGGTCGAGAAGTACATCCACAATCTGTTTCCGATTTGGGGCATCCGATTTATTGCGCTGGCCGACAACGCCGACACCGAGGTGAAGGGTAACAAAAAGGCCCGACAGATCAACGGCCTTGTGAACGAGTGGTATCTGGAGGACCTGTCGGAAAACGTGCGCATGGTCTTTGACATGAAACGGCGCGAGGGCAAGTATATCGGCAGTTTCCCCGTCTATGGCTACCAGAAGGACCCTGACGATAGGAATAAACTTATTATTGACCCGGAGGCCGCGGAGGTAGTCCGGCAGATCTTCCAATGGTCGCTGGAGGGGCATGGAAAGCAGCATATCGCCGCTATGCTGAATGACTTAGGGCTTCCCAATCCCGCAAAGTATAAGGTGGAACATGGCTGTGACTGTAGGCATTTACTTGGAAAGGATCAGTGCTACTGGAATAAGGTTACCATAAGCCGGATTTTGAGAAATGAGATGTATGCCGGCGTTATGGTTCAAGGCCGAACGAAAAAAGTGAGTTATAAGTCCAAACTGCAGACTGACGTTCCAAAAGACCAGTGGTACCGAGTCGAAGGCACCCATGAGGCCATCATCGACAAAGAAACATTTCAGGCGGTTCAACAGCAGTTGGCCCTACACACCAAATCATCCGGGCTTGGAGAGGTCTTTCCGCTCGCGGGGCTAGTAAAATGCAAAGATTGCGGCAGCACCATGAGCAAGGCATCCAATAAGCAGGGGCGGTATTATCTGCGCTGTCAGCTCTATGTAAACAGCGGGAAGAAAAGACGGTGTACCCGTCACGGTGTTCGCTTGGATCGGTTGATCGACTTGGTTTCTGCGCGGGTACGCCAGTATGTACAGACCTATTACTCCTTGGACGACTTGGATATTCAACCGAGACAAGATAGTCACTTGGCCGCTATGCAGCAGGAGAGAAAAACTTTGGTAGCGCAGTTGGAAAAGAGATCGGCGGCGCTGAAAAGTCTGTATTTGGATAAAGTGTCCGGTCTGCTGGATGAAGGGCAGTTCGTAGAGTTGAATCGATCCTTCCTGGAGGAAAAGCGGCGTATGGATCAGCGGCTGGCCCAGTTGGATCAGGAACTGTCTGCCGAAGCCGAACCCAAGGAACGCGATGCTTTAATGGATCGGGCGAGGGAACTGCTGAAACTGGACCCTGTGCCGCGGGAGCTGTATGTTTCCCTGATTGAGAGAATTGAAATCGGAGAAGCAGACCCAGACACCGGTCGGCAGGACGTGGATATCCACTGGAGATTTTGAAACGCAGGTCCTATAACCTGGTCATTGTACCATCCACAACTACGAAAAGTGTACTTGTGAAACAATAACATGGGGGGACGTGCCGTCCACCACCGCCGCCCCCAGGGCGGGGACGATCACCGCATCCAGGGAGCCGGGGTCGCCGGAGCAGAGGATCTCCTCCACGTCGTACCCGGCGGCTCTGGCGTGGCGGCCCACCCGACGCATGAGGGTGGACTTGCCGCTCCCCGGCCCGCTTTTGATCACATACACCTGCCTGAATTTGTCGGGATCGGACAGCTCATGGTAGAGAGAATAGAACCCTGAGGGCGTGTTGGCCCCCAGGAAGTATTGCGTATCTGGCATAGCGCAAGGCCTCCTCCAAACCGGGGCGCCGGACCCGCCCGGCGGCCCCTCGATTTCCATACCAGACTATGCCGTTTTCGCCGGATAGGTGCCCTTTCCCGGGGACAAAAAACGCCGCCCTCCCCATACCCGGAGAGGGCGGCGCGGCGTTGATCGGGTCATTCGGCGGAGATCATGAAGTAGTAGACGGGCTGCCCGCCGGACAGCAGGGTGATCTCGGCGTCGGGACAGGCCGCCCGGAAGACGGCCAGGGCCTGGTTCCCCTGCTCCTCGGACACATCCTCCCCGTAGAAGATGTTGATGAACTCCGCCCCCTGGCAGGCGCTGGACCGGGCCAGCCGCTCCAGCAGAGAGCCGATGGCCTTGTCGGTGCCGAAGAGCTGCCCGTCGGCCAGGGCCATGTAGTCCCCCTCGTGAATCTCGAAGCCGTCGAAATCGGAGTCCCGGGCGGCGTAGGTGATCTCGCTGGTGCGGACGTTCTTCATGGCGGCGGTCATGGTCTCCCGGTTGGTCTCCACGTCGGCGTCGGGGTCCATGTTCAGCAGGGCGGTAATGCCCTGGGGCACCGTCCTGGAG
>CANQKJ010000232.1 GCA_947624465.1 uncultured Oscillospiraceae bacterium | reverse complement strand
GCCGTTCTGCGCCATGACGCCCACCAGGGCGTGGGGGACATACAGCTCCTCCAGATAGTCGATCTCGTCCTGGGTCAATGCCAGATCCACGGCCTTTGCCGCACCCTCCACATGGGAGAACTTCGTCGCGCCCACCACCGGGGCGGCCACCTTCGTCAGCAGCCACGCCAGGGAAATCTCCGTCATGGACACACCGCGCTTGTCGGCCAGCTCCGCCACACGAGAGATAATCTTCCCGTCCGCATCGGCGGTGGCGTCGTACTTGAACTTGGCGTAGGCATCCTGCTCCAGACGTTTGGAGGTCTCACCGGGGCGCTTACTGAGCCGCCCGCCGGCCAGGGCGCTGTACGGCGTCATGGCGATGTTCTGGTCGGCGCAGAAGGGAGCCATCTCCCGCTCCTCCTCCCGGGCGATCAGATTGTAATGCCCCTGGATGGACACGAACTCTGTCAAACCGTGCTCCCGGGCGTAGAAGTTCGCCTTGGCCAGCTGCCACGCGAAGCAGTTGGAGATGCCGATATACCGCGCCTTTCCGGCCTTCACGGCGTTATGGAGCCCCTCCATGATCTCCTCCATGGGCGTGTGGTAGTCCCACATATGGTAGATGTAGAGATCCACATAGTCCATGCCGAGATTGCGGAGACTCTGGTTCAGGTAATTTTCGATGTGCTTCTGGCCGCTGATGCCGGCGTCGATCTCATCCTGGGTCCGGGGCGTGAACTTTGTGGCGATCACAACATCGTCCCGCTTTGCGAAATCCCGCAGCGCCCGGCCCACACACTGCTCGCTGGTGCCGTTCTGGTAGACGATGGCGGTGTCAAAGAAATTGATGCCCAGATCAAGGCCGCGCCTGATGATCTCCCGGGTCTGCGCCTCGGCCACCGTCCAGCTGTGCTGGCCGGTGGCCGCGTTCCCGAAGCCCATACAGCCCATGCAGATGCGGGAGACGGTCAGGTCGGATTTGCCGAGCTTCGTGTACTTCATCTTCGAATCTCCTTAAAGAACTGTCTCGGCCCACGTTTTGAGGCTGGCCGCCGTCTGCCGGCCGTTCAGCAGCTTTCCCTCCACGATGGCAGCATCCGCCGCCACGGAGGATTTCAGCCCGGCCACGGTCCTCCCGAACCCGCTGCCACCGGAGGTGGCGAACAGCACAATCTTCTTGCCGGAGAAGTCGTAGCTCTCCAAAAAGCTATTGATGATGGTAGGGGCCACATACCACCAGATGGGGAAGCCCAGCAGGATGGTGTCATAGGCCGCGATGTCGGCGTCCCGGTCCGCCAGGGTGGGGCGGCTGGACTTGTCGTTCATCTCCACAGAGCTGCGGGAGTTCTTGTCCATCCAGTTCAGGTCAGCCTTGGTGTAGGGCACGGCGGGCCTGATCTCATAGAGGTCCGCGCCCGCCGCCTGGGCCAGTTCCTTTGCAACGCGCGCCGTTGTGCCGCTGGCGCTGAAATAGGCTACCAATGTCTTGCGCATGTTATTTTCACTCCTTACAAAGATTTTCCGAGCCGGTAGGCTTCGGCCATGTGAGGGCTGCTTTTTGTCATAGAGGTCGTTCCGCAACCGGTCCCCAAAATCTGTCCGCAGTCTGTGAAGTTCATATAGCGGCACAGCTTCTTGTAATGCTCCACGAGATAGGGCATGACGTCCGCGTTGGAATCCCACGCGGCGGCAATCAGCGCCGTTTTCAGGTGTTTGTCAGAGAGCTTCATGGTGTAGCTGTAAAATCGGTCGATCACCATTTTCAGCTGCGCCGACATTCCGAAGTAGTAGACCGGCGTGACGAACACCGCCATATCCGCGGAGAGCAGGGCGTCCCTGATTTGCTGCACGTCGTCCTTCTGGGCGCACGGCCCATTCATACCGCAATGCTCACAGCCAAGGCAGGGATGGATGTCCATATGGGCCGCGTCTATCTCAATGACGGTATGCCCAGCCTCCTGTGCGCCCTTCGCGAACTGTTCCGCCAGCAGATTGGAGGAACCTTTTTTATGTGGGCTGCCCTTGATCATTACAATTTTCATTTCTCCGCCTCCAACAGTTTTTTCACACAGTTATATGTGATCTCATAAATAGACATGAACACATAATTGACGCCCGCTTCCTCCATGGCCGTCCGCTGTTTTTCGGTGACGTAGGTGTAGGGGTATATGCCGAACATAAAGGGGAAAAAGGTGTAGATAAAATCCTGCTTCTGCTGGACAGGCATATCGGGGAAATACTGATGGAGACAGTCCATGACCGTGTGGATGGATCCGCCATACGCGACCTTGAACGCCGCCAGGTGTTCCGGGCGGCTGCCGGTCTCCATGTCATAGTGGTTCATGGACATGATTTTCAGAAGCTGCGCCCGTTCCTCCAATGAGTGCGCCAGCATAGCGGCAAATTCATCCTTGGTCATGGTATCCACCTGATCCATGGTCTGCTTGAGCGCGGCGATCCACAGCTCATATTCCCGTTTCAGCAGGGCCAGGAAGATTTCTTCCTTCGTCTGAAAGTAGTTATAAATGGAGGTGCGCGTGAAGCTGGTCACATTCCCGATCTCCTTGATGGTGATCTCCTTGAAGCTCATGGTCTGATAGAGCTTTTCGCAGGCGTTGATGATCTCCTCTCTGCGGGCCTCTGTCAGCTCCGGCGATCCTTTTGGCATCTTGCGTCCTCCTTATTTTTCCGGCGCCTTTTTGAAAGACAGGCATTTCCCAATTACTTCGCCGGTTTTCAGATACTGATAGGTGGGGAACTCAAACAATACCGGTTTCAGGGTCTTATATTCAGCTTTTCCCTTGTCATTCAGATGTTCCTCGGCCACATAGGTGTCGTCGATGGTGCAGATGAAGCTCTCAAAATTCGGGGTGTTGTAAACATCCACAACGCTGCACTCCATCGTCAAGGGAGATTTGCGGATAATCGGCGTACCAGCGTCCCCAAGGTCATATTCAAACACAGCGGACTTATCTGCCTTCGCGCCGCTGACCGACCCCACATAATCGACCTCCGGCAGCATGGCCTCGTCCACAAGGTTGATGGAGAGTTTTTTCGTCTCCTTGATGCACCCGTTGATAAAATGCGGCGCGGCGAGACTGACCAACACCCGGTCATGACCAATAATGCCGATATGGGCAACCAAAGTCCACGTGGGCTTCTCGCCGTTCATGGCACCGATCACCGTCACCGGCGTGGGATAAAGCGCCAGCAGCGATCCAACATTTT
>CANQKJ010000231.1 GCA_947624465.1 uncultured Oscillospiraceae bacterium | reverse complement strand
GGGCGGGCTATGAGACCATCATCGTGAACAACAACCCGGAGACCGTCTCCACCGACTTCGACGTGGCGGACAAGCTGTACTTTGAGCCCCTCACCGCCGAGGACGTGCAGAACATCGTGGAGCAGGAGCATCCCTGGGGGGCGGTGGTCCAGTTCGGCGGCCAGACCGCCATCAAGCTGGCCAAGGCCCTCACCGACATGGGGGTCCCCATCCTGGGCACCTCCTCCGACGGGGTGGACGCCGCCGAGGACCGGGAGCGGTTCGACGCCATCCTCCAGAAGTGCGGCATCCCCCGGGCCCGGGGCAAGACCATCTTCACCACCCAGGAGGCCCTGGACGCCGCCCACGAGCTGGGCTATCCCGTGCTGGTGCGGCCCTCCTATGTGCTGGGCGGCCAGGGGATGGAGATCGCCTACAATGACCGGAACATCGAGGAGTTCATGCGCATCATCAACCTGACGGTGCAGGAACACCCCATCCTGGTGGACAAGTATCTGATGGGCCGGGAGCTGGAGGTGGACGGCGTCTACGACGGGGAGGACATCCTGATCCCCGGCATCATGGAGCATGTGGAGCGGGCCGGCGTCCACTCCGGCGACTCCATCGCCGTGTACCCGCCCCTCCACCTGGAGGACAAGCACCGGGAGCTGATCCTGCGCCACACCAAGAACATGGCCAGGGAGCTGGGGGTGGTGGGCCTTATCAACGCCCAGTATATCCTCTACAACGACGATATCTACGTCATCGAGGTGAACCCCCGGTCCAGCCGGACCATCCCCTATATCTCCAAGGTCACCGGCGTGCCCATCATCGACCTGGCCACCAGGGTCATGCTGGGGGAGAAGCTGAAGGACCTGGGCTACGGCACCGGCATTTATCCAGAGGCCCGGTATTTTGCCGTGAAGGCCCCGGTGTTCTCCTTCGAGAAGCTCACCGACGTGGACACCGGCCTGGGTCCCGAGATGAAGTCCACCGGCGAGGTGCTGGGCATCGCGGAGACCTTCCCCCAGGCCCTGCTGAAGGCCTTTAAGGGCGCGGGGCTCCGGGCCCCCAAGAAGGGCGGCCGCATCATCGTCACGGTCAAGGACGAGGACAAGCGGGAGCTGCTGGGCATCGCCCGGGGCTTCGAGGAGATGGGCGTGGAGCTGTTCGCCACCTCCGGCACCTGCGACTATCTGAACGACAACGGCGTGGAGTGCAAGCGGGTGAACCGCGTCACCCAGTCCCACCCCAACATTTTGGATATGATCGGCTCCGGCACGGTGGACCTGGTCATCAACACCCCCACCAGGGGCCGCAAGCATGACTCCGACGGCTTCAAGATCCGCCGGGCCACCGTGGAGCACTCCGTGGGCTGCGTCACCGCCATCGACACGGCCAAGGCGCTGCTCACCGTTCGGGAGCAGGGCAGGAGCGAGGACCTGGTGCCCATCGACGTGACGAAGATCTGAGCGTTTTCCCCATACCCCGGTAAAGAGAGAACAGAAGGGAGGGCAGGGCCATGACTCAGCCGCGTATCTGGAAGATCAACTGGGCGTATCTGCTGGCGTGCGTCCTCATGCCCGCCGCCCTCCTGCTGGTGACGGTGCGGCAGTACTGGCGCCTGCCAGAGGACTGGGCCGCCGCCCAGCTCCTCCAGTGGCCGCCGGTCCTGCCCTTCCCGTGGCCTCCCGGCAAGGCGCTGCTCATCCCCATCCTGGTGCTGGCCCTCTGCGTCCTGTGGTGGAAGCTGGGGGTGCGGGCCATCTTCCGCCTCTGCCTGGACGGCGTGGAGCGGGACCTGGAGCAGAGGGGCTTTCGCTGCGCCCACGTCTTCACCGGCCGGGAGTGCGCCGTGCTCATAGACGAGAAGGCGGGCAGGCTCGCCCTGCTGTTCAAGTGGAACCCGTTTCGGCCCTATGTGTTCTCCGCCAAACGCGTCACAAAAGTGTGGGTGGAGGAGGGCCAGCGGGGCCGAGGCGTCATGGAGGGCACCCGGCGGGTGAGCTTCCTGTTCACCGTGGCCGGCTCCAAAGTGCGGGTGAACACCTTCTCCTCCAGCCGGCGGTGGAAGATGGACAGCGACAACGTTCTCACGGGCATCTCCATGGCGGACATGATGGCGGACTTGCTGGAGTCCATGAGAAAGGGGGAGGGCTGATATGGCTCTGCGGGCGCTGGAACAGATAAAGGCCCCCTTTCGGGACGATTGGTGCAGGAACTGCGGGCGCGTCATGAACCACCCCCACAAGCGGCTGTTCGCCATCCCCGGGATGATGGTGGGGTGCTATGAGTCCCACACCGATATCGACTATTACCGGGGCGCGCTGTGGCCGGTGGAGCGGCGGGAGGACATCCCCCCGGGGATGTACGCCTGCCGGGCGGTGGAGTACCACTGCCCCCGGTGCGGCCGGCGGAAGGTGAAGCTGAACATCTTCCTGCCCGTCCGGGACAAGATCAAGCGGGAGGAGACCATCGTCTTCGACGACGGCAAGCGGTTGGAATTCCTCTGGGACTGAACAGGAAAACGCGAGCCATCCCGCCGGGATGGCTCGCGCGGCAAAAACACATTTTTGGAGGAGCGTTTATGAGTCATCAGACCGTTATCGTGCTGGATTTCGGCGGGCAGTATAACCAGCTCATCGCCCGGCGGGTCCGGGAGTGCGGCGTGTACTGCGAGTTGAAACCCTATACCACCCCCCTGGACGAGCTCAGGTCCATGGACCCCATCGGGATCATCTTCACCGGCGGGCCCCACAGCGTCTACGCCGAGGGGGCGCCTTTGGTGGACCCGGACATCTTCGCCTGGGGGGTGCCCATCCTGGGCATCTGTTACGGCTGCCAGCTCATGGCCCATCTGCTGGGGGGCAGGGTGGTCCCCGCCCAGGACGACTCCGCCCGGGAGTACGGCAAGACCCTCACCCGGTTCGACACCGGCTGTAAGCTGTTTGGCGGCCTGCCAGCGGACGGGATCACCTGGATGAGCCACGGGGACTATATGGAGAAGGTGCCGGAGGGCTTCGCCCTCACCGCCTGGTCGGAGGCCTGTCCCAACGTGGCCATCGCCGACGAGGAGCGGGGATTTTACGGCGTCCAGTTCCACCCGGAGGTCAACCACACTCAGCACGGCGTGGACATGATCCGCTCCTTCCTCTACGCGGTCTGCGGCGCCAAGGGCGACTGGTCCATGGAGGACTATAAGCGCTCCGCCATCGCCGACATCCGCTCCAAAGTGGGGAAAGGCAGGGTGTTGCTGGCCC
>CANQKJ010000230.1 GCA_947624465.1 uncultured Oscillospiraceae bacterium | reverse complement strand
ATCGCCGACGACACCCTCATCGTCCTGGGGGCCGACCACTACCCCTACGCCCTGGTCACCGACGGGGCGGACTACTACAACGAGCTGGCGGGCACCGACGACTCGGAGATGGTCACCTCCCGCTACAAAAACACCCTCATCATGTGGTCCGCCGCCATCACCGAGCCGGTGATTGTGGACACCCCCTGCTACTCCTGCGATATCGTGCCCACCCTGTCCAACCTGTTCGGCCTGGAGTATGACTCCCGGTTGCTCATCGGCCGGGACGTTTTCGCCACCAACTACGAGCCGGACCAGTACTCCAGCTCCATGCCCCTGGTGGTGTTCGCCAACAACCACGGCCAGGGCAACTCCTGGATCACCGCCGCCGGCACCTACGAGGCCTCCACCCGCACCTTCACCCCCAATCCGGGCGTCACCGTGGACGACGACTACGTGAAGCGGGTGAGCAACCTGGTGGCGGGCAAGATCAACTTCTCCAAGCTGCTCCTCACCGAGGACTATTACAGGGTCCTCTTTGGCTGAGACGCCCGCCGGACGCGAAAAGGGCGCCCGTTTCCGTTGGAAACGGGCGCCCTTTTTCACGCTCTTATTCAATCGCGCCGCCGCTCTTCCCATAGACGATGGACACCGCCCTGGGGTGGTTCACCACGGTGGTCACCGTCTGGGCGCCGCCGAACTCGCCGTCCACCGTCCAGGCCACCAGTTCATCGCAGGTGAAGGTGACTTCGCTGGCGGTGAAGCCCACCACCGCGCCGGTCTCCGTCAGCTCGTGGAGGTTCAGCGCGGCCAGGACGGACTGCCAGTCCTCCGGGGTCTTGGGCATCCGCACCAGCAGCACCTCGAATTTGCCGTCGTCCAGCCTGACCAGCTCCCGGGACAGGTTGACCATGCCCCCTACCGACACGGTGTTGCCCACCATGCCGTAGATGAAGTCCCCCTCGATGGAGCGACCGTCGGGCGTGGTCACCGTCATGTGATAGCTGGGGATGTTGGCCAAATGGCTCATAGGCCAGGTGGCCCAGCATCTGCTTGCTGGCCTGCGGGGTGGAGTAGGACACATCGGTGAACAGGCCGAAGGCGGCCACATAAGTAAAGGGGTGCCGGTTGGCCTCCCCCACGTCCACCGGATGGGGCGTGCCGCTGGCGGCCAGCTCGGCCAGGGGGACGGTGGCCTTGGGCAACTCCAGGGTGCGGGAGAAGTCGTTGGTGGTGCCGGTGGGGATGTACCCCACGGGGACCCGCTGCTCCGGGGGGAGCCGCAGCAGGCCGCGGACCACCTCGTTGAGGGTGCCGTCCCCGCCGCAGCAGACGATCCGCTCAAACCGGGGGGCCATACGGGCCACGGCGTCGGCGGCGTCCCCCGGCTTGGCGGTGGGATAGACGGTGACCTCCCAGCCCCGGCCGGAGAACACCTCCACCACCTCGGCCAGGGAACCCCTGGCCCGCTGGCGGCCGGCGAGAGGATTATAAATGTAAAGGAGACGTTTGCTCATGGGGCCACCTCCTGTCGTTTTTTCACGCTGTACTGCATATTATAGCCAACTTTATCCCCCAATACAATAAACAAACTGTAAAAGTGGCCCTTGCCATGGGGCGAAAAAACTGTATAATAATATCTAATTTGATTGACGCGCGGTTTCGCGCAAGGGAGTGTCCCTATGAACCGCAAGACCCTGACCGCCGCCTTCCCCCACACCGTGCCGGTGCTGATGGGCTATCTGTCCATCGGCATCGTGTTCGGCTGGATGATGTCCGCCGCCGGCTTCGTCCCCCTGTGGTCCGCCGCCATGTCGCTGACCATCTACGCCGGCAGCGGGCAGTATCTGGGGGTGGACCTGCTGGCAAACGCCTCCCCCCTGGCCGACGTGGCCTTTCTCACCCTCATCATCAACTTCCGCCACCTGGTCTACGGCCTGTCCATGCTGGAGAAGTTCCGCGACATCAAGGGCCCGCGGAAGCTGTACATGATCTTCGCCCTCACCGACGAGACCTACGCCCTGCTGTCCGGGGTACAGCCCCCGGAGGGAGTGGAGGCCAGGGACTTCTACTTCGCCATCTCCCTGCTGGACCAGCTCTACTGGATCGCCGGGTCCATCATCGGGGCGGTGGCGGGGGCCCTCATCACCATCAACACCGAGGGCATCGACTTCGCCATGACCGCCCTGTTCATCGTCATCGCCGTGGAGCAGTGGCAGTCCAACGACAGACACTTCCCCGTGTTCCTGGGGGCGGGGGGCACCCTGCTGTCCCTGTTGCTCCTGGGGCCGGAGGGAGGGCGGTTCCTCATCCCCGCCCTGGTGATCCTGGTGGGCGGTCTGCTGCTGGCCCGGCCCAGATTGGACCCGCCCGCCGCCGGCCTGAAAGGGGGCGGAGAGGCGTGACCAACCTTCAGATCGCCCTGTCCATCGGGGTAATGGCCATTGTGACCTTCCTCACCCGGGCGCTCCCCTTCCTGCTGTTCGGCCGGGACAAGGAGCCTCCGAAGGTCATCCTCTATCTGGGCAGGTTCCTGCCCCCGGCGGTCATCGCCATGCTCATCGTGTACTGCTACCGCAATGTATCCTTCGCCGCCGTGGGCGGCTGGCTGCCGGCCTTCCTGGCCGGGGCCGTGGTGCTGGCTCTGCACCTGTGGAAGCGGAACGATATGCTCTCCATCGTGGGGGGCACCATCTTCTATATGTTCCTGGTCCAGGCGGTGTTCTGATCCCGAAAACGCGCAAAAAGGCGGTCACCTTGCGGTGACCGCCTTTTCCATGCTTGTTTGCGCTTAAATTACTCGTCGACCTCGATGACCACGCCGGAACCGACGGTACGACCGCCCTCGCGGATAGCGAAGCGGAGGCCCTTCTCGATGGCGATGGGGGTGATCAGCTCGACCTTCATGTCCACGTTATCGCCGGGCATGCACATCTCGGTGCCCTCGGGCAGAGTGATGACGCCGGTCACGTCGGTGGTGCGGAAGTAGAACTGGGGACGATAGTTGTTGAAGAACGGGGTGTGACGGCCGCCCTCTTCCTTCTTCAGCACGTACACCTGGCCCACGAACTTGGTGTGGGGGTGGATGGAGCCGGGCTTGGCCAGGACCTGTCCGCGCTCGATGTCGGTCTTGTTGATGCCGCGGAGCAGGCAGCCCGCGTTGTCGCCGGCCTCGATGAAGTCCAGGGTCTTGCGGAACATCTCCATGGAGGTGACGACGGTGGTGCGCTTCTCCTCGGTCAGGCCCACGATCTCGACGGTCTCGCCGGCC
>CANQKJ010000229.1 GCA_947624465.1 uncultured Oscillospiraceae bacterium | reverse complement strand
TGCGTACGGCCAGATCGCCCCGGTGTACTCCATCTCCGCCGGCCTGGACTACCCCGGCATCGGCCCGGAGCACGCCTGGCTCCACGACACGGGGCGGGCGGAGTACGTGCCCGTCACCGACGAGGAGGCGGTGAACGCCTTCGAATACCTGGCCCGCACCGAGGGCATCATCCCGGCCATCGAGTCGGCCCACGCGGTGGCCCACGCCATGAAGCTCGCCCCGGAGATGGGGCGGGACAAGGTCATCGTCATCACCATCTCGGGCCGGGGCGACAAGGACTGCGCCGCCATCGCCCGGTACAGAGGGGAGGACATCTCGGAATGAGCAGGATCAAAGAGGCATTTGCTGACGGGAAGGCGTTCATCCCCTTCATCACCTGCGGGGACCCGGATCTGGCCACCACCGCCGCCTGCGTGCGGGAGTGCGTGAAGAATGGGGCCTCCCTCATCGAGCTGGGCATCCCCTTCTCCGACCCCACCGCCGAGGGTCCCGTCATCCAGGGGGCCAACCTCCGCGCCCTCACCGGCGGCGTCACCACAGACAAAATTTTTGACCTGGTGCGGGAGCTGCGCCGGGACATCACCGTGCCCATGGTGTTCATGACCTATGCCAACGTGGTGTTCTCCTACGACATGGATCGGTTTTTGTCCAAAGCCGCCGAGGCGGGCATAGACGGTCTCATCCTGCCCGACGTGCCCTTTGAGGAGAAGGAGGAGTTCGCCCCCGCCTGCCGGAAGTACGGGCTGGAGCTGATTTCCCTCATCGCCCCTACCTCCGAGGGACGGATCACGAAAATCGCCGCCGCCGCCGAGGGGTTCGTCTACTGTGTGTCCTCCCTGGGGGTCACCGGGGTGCGCAGCGAGATCACCACCGACATCGGGGCCATGGTGGCCCTGGTGCGGCGGGCCAATCCGCGCATCCCCTGCGCCGTAGGCTTCGGCATCTCCACGCCGGAGCAGGCGAAAAAGATGGCCTCTCTGTCCGACGGGGCCATCGTAGGCTCGGCGATCATCAAAATTCTGGCCCGGTACGGCAAGGACGCCCCTCCCTATGTGGGGGCGTATGTGAAGTCCATGACGGACGCCCTGCGCAAATGATGAGCAGGAGGGGTGCTTCGGAGAGAACAGCCCGCTCGGCCGGGATCATGCCTGGCTTTGAGTTCTGACCCCCCCGCAAAATTTTCCCCGCGCAAAACATACAGGACCGCCATCGATTCAAAAATTGGGACACAGGACCAAAGAAAAGGCCCCTCTGGTCAAAACCCACCGACCAGAGGGGCCAAAACTTTATGCTTTTTTGATGCTGTTACCGTTCAAATATACTGGATATAGGGCTTTCCTGTCTGGTGATATTAAGCAACTCAAGCGGCAGATATATTATCAAACCGTACGCTTAATTATATCATTTTTTGAGATTTGATATAATTGACTTGACGTTTGAGTATCTTAATGGTAAGCTGTGATATGAAACCGAAAAAGCCGCGGAAATGAGGTGCCTTATGCGCGATTACAGCTATGAAGGAATCTACCAAAAGCTGCTCACCCCGGACATCGTGGCCCTGCTGGGACAAATTCATGAGTACAAAGGGGAGCAGGCCCTGCTCATTGGGGCAAAAGGCGACGCCTTGACCCAACTCATGGAATTGGCCAAGATCCAGAGCACCGAGGCGTCCAACCGGATCGAGGGCATTTTTACCTCCGACGAGCGGCTGAAAAAGCTGGTGCGGGACAAGACCATGCCCAGATCCCGGGACGAACAGGAGATCGCGGGCTACCGGGACGTGCTGGCCACCATCCATGAAAACTATGCCTATATCCCACTGAAGCCCTCGGTCATCCTCCAGCTCCACCGGGACCTGTACCGGTTCAGCGGAAAGTCCATCGGCGGGGCCTATAAAAATTCCGACAACGTCATTCAGGAGATCGACGAGCAGGGAAATAAGTTCGTCCGCTTTCAGCCGGTCCCCGCCTGGGAGACGCCGGAGGCGGTGGAACGGGCCTGCGGGGCCTTTGACGACGCCGCAAAAAATACCGAGTACGACCCGCTCCTGCTGATCCCCGTCTTCATCCTGGATTTTCTCTGCATCCACCCCTTCAACGACGGCAACGGCCGCATGAGCCGTCTGCTCACCCTGTTGCTGCTCTACCGGGCGGGGTATTTCGTGGGCAGGTATATCAGCATTGAAAAGCTCATCGAGCAGACGAAAGAGACCTACTATGACGCGCTCCAGCAGAGTTCTGCGGGCTGGCACGAAAACGGGAACGACTGCGCCCCCTTCGCCCGGTATCTGCTGGGCGTGATCGCGGCGGCCTGCCGGGAGTTCTCCGTCCGGGCGCGGATGCTGACCGCCGCGGACCTCAGCAAGCCGGACCGGGTGCGGGCGGTCATCAAAGACACCCTTGGGAAGATCACCAAGGCGGAGATCACGCAAAAGTGCCCGGACATCAGTCAGATCACCATACAGCGGGCCCTCAACACGCTGGTCAAATCGGGCGAGGTCCTGAAGATAGGCGGCGGCCGCTACACATCTTATACTTGGAACAGGGAGAGAGAACAATGATCACGGGAGAACTGAAAAACAAAGTCAACAGCCTCTGGGAGATCTTCTGGACCGGCGGCATCACCAACCCGCTGGACGTGGTGGAGCAGATGACCTATCTCATGTTTATCCGCGACCTGGACGACGCCGACAACACCCGCGCCAGGGAGAGCGCCATGCTGGGCCTGCCCCATCAGAGCATCTTCACCGAGGAGGTCAAAATCGGGGAGCGCACCGTCCCCGGCAAGCAGCTCAAGTGGTCGGTGTTCCGGGACTTCCCGGCGGCCAAGATGTACTCCACCGTCCAGGAGTGGGTGTTCCCCTTCATCAAGGACCTCCACGGGGACAAGTCCAGCGCCTACGCCAAGTATATGGACGACGCCATCTTCAAGATCCCCACGCCCCTGATGCTGGACAAGATCGTCACCGCCCTGGACGGCATCTATGACCAGATTGCCCAGCTCCACGACGCCGACGTGCGGGGCGACATCTACGAGTACCTCCTGTCCAAGATCTCCACCGCCGGGGTCAACGGCCAGTTCCGCACCCCCCGGCACATCATCCGCATGATGGTGGAGCTGTTGGACCCCAAGCCCGACGACGTGATCTGCGACCCCGCCTGCGGCACCTCCGGCTTCCTCATCACCGCCGGGCAGTACCTGCGGGAGAAGTACAAGGGCGAGATCCTCTTTGACCGGCAGAAGAAGGACCACTACATGAACCATATGTTCACCGG
>CANQKJ010000228.1 GCA_947624465.1 uncultured Oscillospiraceae bacterium | reverse complement strand
GCCGCCTCTTCCGGCGTGCTGGTGGATTACCGGGGCATCACCGTGGCGGAGGACACCGCCCTGCGCAAGGAGCTGCGTGAGGCCGGCGTGCAGTACTCCGTGGTGAAGAACACCCTGCTCCGCCGTGCCCTGGACAGCCTGGACATGGCCGAGCTGGACGGCGTGCTGAACGGCAGCACTTCCCTGGCCGTCTCCAAGGACGACCCCATCGCCCCCATGCGCATCGTCAACAAGTACGCCAAGCAGCTGGGCGACCGGTTCAACATCAAGGCCGGCTTCATGGACGGCAAGGTCCTGCCCCTGGACGACGTGCTGGCTCTGTCCGAGCTGCCCTCCAAGGACGTTCTGCTGGCTCAAGTGCTGGGTATGCTGCTGATGCCGCTGACCAGCCTGGCCGCCGTCACCGCGGCCATCGCCGAGAAACAGGGCGGCGGCTCCGCCGACGCCCCCGCTGCCGAGGCTCCCGCCGAGGAAGCCGCTCCCGCCGCCGAGTAAGCGGCCCACATCAAAAAACATAATCTTTTAGGAGGTAAACATCATTATGGCTAGCGAAAAGATCAGCAAACTGGTCGAGGAGTACAAGAGCCTCACCGTTCTGGAGCTCAATGAGCTCGTCAAGGCCCTGGAGGAGGAGTTCGGCGTTTCCGCCGCCGCCATGGCCGCCCCCGCCGCCGGCGCCGCCGCCGCTCCCGCCGAGGAGGAGAAGACCGAGTTCGACGTGGTCCTGGCCAGCTTCGACGCCGCCGCCAAGATCAAGGTCATCAAGGTCGTCCGCGAGATCACCGGCCAGGGCCTGGCCGAGGCCAAGGCCACTGTCGAGGGCGCTCCCAAGACCCTGAAGGAGGCCGTGGGCAAGGACGAGGCCGAGGAGCTGAAGAAGAAGCTGGAAGAGGCCGGCGCCAAGGTGGAGCTGAAGTAATCCAGTCATTCCCATCACAGAGAAAGGACCCGTGGAGTTCCACGGGTCCTTTTTTCACGCTTTGCGAGGGCAGAAAAAGCCGCCGGCCAAAGGCCGGCGGCTTTTGAGGCATATGGGAGAGGACTCAGCGCTTGCTGAACTGAGGCGCGCGGCGGGCGGCCTTGAGGCCGTACTTCTTGCGTGCCCCACGAAAGGCCAAGCCTTTCGCGGGGACCCCTTAGATTTATCTTGCTCGGGCGGAGTGAATCCGCCCTGCGCTAAGGTTTTGCCTCCGGCAAAACGCTTGTACGGCGCTTATCGCGCCGCCCCATTTGCAATGGGGCCCCAGGAGCGCAGAAGTACGGCCGAAAAAAGTGCCGCCCAGCGGGCGGCACTTTTGAACGGACTGCAAAACTCAGCGCTTGCTGAACTGAGGCGCGCGGCGGGCGGCCTTGAGGCCGTACTTCTTGCGCTCCTTCATACGAGGGTCGCGGGTCAGGAAGCCGGCGGCCTTCAGGGCGGGGCGGAACTCGGGGTCCATCTCCAGCAGGGCGCGGGAGATGCCGTGGCGCAGGGCGCCGGCCTGGCCGGTGACACCGCCGCCGGTGACCGTGGCGGTGATATCCACCTTGCCCACGGTGTTGGTGGTGTTCAGAGGCTGGCGGACCACCATCTTCAGGGTCTCCAGGCCGAAGTAATCCTCGATGTCGCGGCCGTTGATGGTGATGGCGCCGGTGCCGTTGGGGAACAGATGGACGCGGGCCACGGAGGACTTCCGGCGGCCGGTGCCGTAATGATAAGGCTTCTTGCTCTTGTACATAGTCGGTTACCTCCTTATTCCACGGTCCAGGCCTCAGGCTTCTGGGCGGCGTGGGGATGCTCGGCGCCGCGGTAGATCTTCAGCCGGGTGAGGGAGTCCTTGGTGACGATGTTCCGGGGCATCATGCCGCGCACCGCCAGGCGCATGGCCAGCTCGGGCTTGGTCTGCATCAGGATGCGGTATTTGGTCTCTTTCAGGCCGCCCACATAGCCGGAGTGGGTGCGGTAGTACTTCTGCTCGGCCTTCTTGCCGGTGAGCACCGCCTTGTCGGCGTTGACCACGATGACAAAGTCGCCGCAGTCGGCGTGGGGGGTGTACTCGGGCTTGTGCTTGCCCCGCAGCAGCACGGCGGCGGCGGCAGCGGTCTTGCCCAGAGGCTTGCCGGCGGCATCGAGGACATACCACTTGCGCTCGATGTTGGCCTTGTTCGCCATAAAGGTAGACATATCGGTTTCCTCCATTTTTATAATCAAATGATCTCAAACATACCCGCGCGGCCCCTTTTCAGGGGCACAGGCGTTATTATAAGTCCCTCCGCCGCCGATGTCAACCAAAACATGAGGATTTTTCAAATATTTTTTGAAATGCTCGCTCATGCTTTAGAATTCGCTCTTAATCGCAAAAATACTCATTTTTGATTTTCGTTTTTCAGACGCTCCACGCCTCCGCCAGCAGCTCCGCCGCCCGGGTCAGCTCCTCCTCGCTGGGGCCGGCGTAGCCCAGCACCACGGTAGAGGGCCGGGGCGCCGCCCCGTGGCAGTACTGGCTCAGGGGGATCACCCGGACGGACGCTGCCGCCGCCCGCTCCACCATCTCCCCCTCGGTGAGCCGGGGCAGAGTCAGCAGAAAGTGGAGGCCCGCGTCCTGGCCGGACAGGACCGCGCCGGGGATGGCCGCCAGCTTTTCGGTGAACAGGGCGTTCTTTTTCCGGTACAGGTTCCCCGTCCGGCGCAGGTGCCGCCCGTAGAGGCCCAGCACCAAAAACCGCCGGAGGCTCTCCTGCTCGAACCTTGAGACGGTGCAGGCGGCGTGGGGGAAGGTCTCGCGATACCGCTCCAGCAGAACGGGCGGCAGGATCATATAGGCCACCCGGATGGCCGGGGCAATGGACCGGGAGAAGGTGCCCATATACACCACCCGCCCCGCCCGGTCCAGTCCCTGCACGGCGGGGATGGGCCGGGAGGTATAGCGGAACTCGCTGTCATAGTCGTCCTCGATGAGGAAGCGGCCCTCCCCCGCCCCGGCCCAGTGGAGGAGGCGGCTCCGCCGGCCGGCGGGCATGGTCACCCCCAGGGGGAACTGGTGGGAGGGGGTCACATAGGCCAGCCGCGCCCCGGACGCCGCCAGGGCCTCCGGGTCCATCCCCTCCCCGTCCACCGGGATGGGGACCGCCGTCCTGCCGTGGTGGAGGGCGGCGGCGTAGGCCGCCGGGTAGCCGGGGTCCTCCAGGGCGATCTCCCGGTACTCCGGCAGAAGCTGGAGCAGCAGGGACAGCAGATAGTCCGCCCCGGCCCCCACCACGATCTGGTCCGGGGCGCACCGCACCCCCCGGTACTGGGCCAGCAGATCGGCCAGGGCCGCCCGCAGGGGCAGGTCCCCCTGGGGG
>CANQKJ010000227.1 GCA_947624465.1 uncultured Oscillospiraceae bacterium | reverse complement strand
CCGGCGTAGTCCTTGATGACCACCTTGTACCGGCTCTGGCTGTTGTTGAACTCCACGGCGGCGTAGTCCAGCAGCTGGGTGGCGCGGCCCTCCCCTCTGGCCGCCGGGTGGGTGGCCAGGGCGTAGACGTACCCCGCCCTGACGCTCCAGCCGTCTCCAAAGACCAGCTCCACCTCCGGCAGGGCCAGCATGGAGCGCACCGCGCCGTCCTCCGCCAGCACCAGAGGGGCGTCCACCCCGCACAGCGCATAAAACCGCCGCTGAAAGGCCGCGCCGTCCCAGAACGTCCGCTCCCAGAGGGCCTCCGCGGCGGGCAGCTCATCGGGACGGGCGGGCCGCAGCTCGGTCATGGCCGGACCTCCCTGGCCACGTATTTCGTCAGCAGGATGTCCGGATAATAGGACAGCTTGGCCTTTCGGAGGCCCTCCAGGCCCATGTCGTCCTCCCGGTTGAGCCATTTGACCCCGGGGTGGACCTCCCGCACCCGGCGGGCCATCTCCCGGTTGACGGCGGCGTAGGCCCCCTGCACGTCCCCGAAGGACTTTTCAAAGTTCACGTCGAAGCACTCCGGGGTGATGAGCCCGCCCAGGGAGAAGGCGACAGGTTTTCCCTCCGCCCGGAGGAGGACCCCCTCCATGCCCAGCTCGTCCATGTGCTGCAGGGCGTCCATGAGGACGGCGGATTCCTCGGAGATGGTGTCCTCCCCGGCGGCGATCTCCCGGCACTCCTCCGCCAGATGGAGGAGGTTCCACTGCCGCTCCAGCTCCATGCACTCGCCCACGTTGGCGGCGGTCACCGGCTCGGAGGTCCAGTCGGGGAACCGGGCGTCGAAGTGGCTGATGTGGTTGCGCTTGGCGTGGAGCTTCTTCCCCGGAAGGTCGGCCAGCCGGTCCACATCGTACAGGTAGTCGAAGCTGTCCCGGTGGGCCTCAAATGCAAAGCGGCCGGGGCAGGCCGCCTCCACGGCGGCTTTTTGCTCCTCGGTGACGCACACCAGCAGCAGGGGGACGTTCCGGGCGGCGGCGTCCTCCCCCATGGCGTCCAGGGCGGGGGACAGAGGGCCGGAGCCCGCCGGGTAGAGGTAGGCGGGGCCGAGAGAACCCTCCACCCGGACCAGCAGACGGTCCCCGAACCGGGCGATCCGCTGGGCGTAAATCTTCCGCCACAGGTAGACCGAGGCGAAGCAGTATTCCAGGGACAGGGCCGGCTCGGCGGCCAGCAGGGGGGCTGCCCATGCGCGGTCGGCCAGCTCGGGGTCTTTGAAGGATAGCATAGATCGGACCATTCTCCTTTTGTGTATGGTTTGGAATATCATATCATATCATACCGATAGGAAAAGCGCAACAGGAACGGAAAGAAATCCGCTCCGCCCGGAGCGCGGAAAGAAAACGCTCCCGGCTGCCAGGCCGGGGGCGTCGTTTACTGCCGTTTTATTTGGAAATGTGGGTGTCGGGGATGCACGAAAAATTTGAAAAAGTGTACTTTTACAAATTTCTGTGTAGAAATCTGACAGGTTCAGTGTAACATCAAAATGCTGAAAAATCAAGTATTTTCTAAGGCTGAAACCTTGTCGAAAAATGACTTTGTAAAAGTACACTTTTTTAGAGGAGAGAAGTTCTGATGAAAAAGAAACTGCTGGCGATGTACCTCGCTATTGGACTGCTGCTGACCGCCTGCGGAAACAACGCACAGCAAAATGCAGGTGCACCTACACAAACGATAGAGCAGACTCAATCTGTCGGAACCGAAACGGAGCCTACCACCAGACCGGCGAGTTCTCCGGAAAATGATACTGATATCGGGCTGAAAAACATTAAAATCGACAACACCGAGGCAGGACTGACAGACGACCAAAAACTGGTTTTAGAATACTTTGATGACGATTATCTGAATGTGCCCAGTTATGAATTTCTGAGGCGATATCCCACGGTATTCGATGGGGCTCAGTTAACGTTGTGGGGCACGGTAGTCAAAGTCCTCTCAATGGACGAGAATACCATCCAGATGGTGCTTTGGTTGGATGTGGGGCCTGTGGAATATACGTACGCCTGGGAATACCCGGAATATGAGGGGAACTATATTCTCCTTACCTGTTCGACAGGGGATGTGGCCTATATGGAGGGGGATACCCTTCTTGTCAATGGACGTTATACCGGAATCGAGACAGTGGAATTTGATGGAACCTCTTATACGATACCAGCGGTAAACGTGTATAACGCATTTTTTGACACATCACCTGCGCCGAGTGACATCGCCAGATATATTGAGAAATTTGACCAGCCATTTATCCGCCGAGTGGCAAAAGTGATTTTCGGAAATGATATTGAGATCCGTCGGCCCATTATAGGAACAGATATTACAGACATTCAAGCCGAAATGTGGTTGGGTTCTCTTGACAACTGGCCCTGCTATGTGGTTGAGCTGGAGAAACAAAGCAACGCAAAATTTGCCAAGTTTTTCTTCTACACAGGTACTTCCAGCGACATTTACGGGGGGCATAGAATCGCCGACGCAAAAGATGCCATGGGTGAGTCTCCCATCGAGCGATCCATAGAATTTGCGGCGGATTTTGAGCATTTCTTCCTGTTCGCATATGATTGGGAATTAGAGACGCTTACTTTGGAGTATTACGATTCCTCGCTAAATAAAATTTGGGAACGAGAATTTAATGAGACAACAAGCGCACATTATGATTACACAAAAAACAACATCTATTTGGCCGCGAACAGTGAACTCTACATCATCAATATCCAGACAGGGGAAGATACTTATCCTCCACTGTATGTAGGCGAGAAGATGGAAATCCGAAAGCTCAGGGATGGGATATTGATGGTTTCAAAGAGCAAATCGGACGGTGTGATGAAAGTGGGCTTGGATGGTCAGATGATTTGGAAGAGCAACCTTAGCGACGATACACACAGCGTTGACGGTGTGCAGATAGTTAATGAAAACATTATCATATCTCAGTATTGCTGGAACTCACCGGAAGACTTTGGCACCCATTATCTTGTGATCGACAATGTCACTGGAGATGTCCTTCAGGATGCGGTATCCATTTCTTAAAGCCCAAAAGTCCTGACCGACAGTGGAACGACAAAAGATTTCCTGCAAAGAACGAATCCCCACGGGGTATCCCGTGGGGATCCTTATATGCGGATATTATTTCGCGTACTCGATGGCCTTGGTCTCCCGGATGAGGTTGACCTTGATCTGGCCGGGGTACTGCAGCTCGGCCTCGATCTTGTTGGCGATCTCCCTTGCCAGCAGGGCCAGCCGGTCCTCGGACACCTCCTCGGGCTTGACCATGATGCGGACCTCGCGCCCCGCCTGGATGGCGTAGGCCTTTT